>NZ_CP132957.1:1816380-2119110 GCF_030863805.1 Kineothrix sp. MB12-C1 | reverse complement strand
TCTCGCCATTATTATTCGTATTGAGCATATATTCCAAGTTGCCATCAGCAATATTCTTCATTGCCAGATTCAGTGCATTCACCGGTTCAAATACTCCGCGTTGAATAAATCTGGTAAGCATCAGACTGGTAAATATCAGTATTAAAACAATAGCGATAAACATATCCACTAACAGCTGCTTCGATATAAGGGTGTGCATCCGCGTTACGATGAAGAAACTGCCCTCTGAACCATCCGAAAAGGTAAAGTCAAGCTGCTTCACAAGCTTTTCCATACTATTATAATAATAGCCTGAATCTTCACTTTCATTCTCATAACCATATGCCGGTAAAAGTTTAAATATCTTGGCAGACGCAACTTCATTGCCTGTATAATATATTTCATCGCCCTTGCGAACGATTAAATAAGACGCCCTATTCTTAATCTCGTTATTTAGATCCTGCAGATAGGTTAACTCTTCCAGCCTCGTCTCATCCTCTATAATCTGCCGCTTAACTTCCTTGAAAACCTCCTCTGAGATCTTCTCAAATGTCTCGGAAGGGCTTGACATCATGGTATAATTAATATTTACTATTCCAAATTCTTTTTGGGCATTAGCCAAATATCCTCCAATACTAACAAATGCCGCCGCTGTCAATGCCAGGGGCAAAAATACAATTGTCAAAAAGGTAACAAGCAATCTCGTCTTAAACTTCATATCCATTTCCCCTGTGTTCTATTAATTATTACGATTATAGCACAAAACAGGCGTTAATATTATAAAAAGAACGGAATAAACTTATTAAATCTTTGTAAAATGATTTATTATATTTTTTTGAATATTTTTGGATTTACTATTGACACTTTTCGTATATTTGTTATAATAAAAACAGTAATCATTACTAATTTTAAAGGAGCAATGCATGGCACTTAAATATAGTAGGCAACGGGAGGTTATTAAAGAGTTCATTAGCACAAGAACAGACCACCCGACCGCAGATATCGTATATATTAATGTTCGGCAGCAATACCCTAATATTAGCCTTGGCACCGTATATCGTAACCTCACCCTTCTTACTGAAAGAGGCGAGATACAGAAAGTTGATGTTGGAGATGGGGTAGATCATTTCGACTGTGATACCTCACCTCACAATCATTTTGTCTGTAAATGTTGTGGTAGCGTTATCGATTTAGAGATGGAAAGTATAGACAGTATCACAGATACTGCTGCTAAGAATTTTAATGGGCGTATCGATGGGCATGTCACTTATTTTCATGGGCTATGTGGCGATTGTTGTCAACAACAGCTTTCTTAATAGGCTTTTATAGAATAAACATGGCAGTTATAAAATTTTAATATATTTAAAGGAGAAATAGGATTATGAAATTTGTATGTCAAGTATGTGGTTATGTTCACGAAGGAGATGCAGCACCTGAAAAGTGCCCCATTTGTAGTGCACCTGGTTCCAAATTCACTCAGCAGAGCGCAGATAGAACATGGGCTGCTGAACACGTTGTAGGAGTTGCTCAGGGTGTTAGCGAAGATATCTTAAAAGACTTAAGAGATAACTTCACAGGCGAATGTACAGAAGTTGGTATGTACCTTGCTATGTCAAGAGTTGCACACAGAGAAGGCTATCCTGAAATCGGTTTATATTGGGAAAAGGCTGCATGGGAAGAAGCTGAACATGCTGCAAAATTTGCTGAATTGCTCGGCGAAGTTGTGACAGATTCCACAAAGAAAAACCTCGAAATGAGAGTTGATGCAGAAAACGGCGCAACTATGGGTAAATTTGATCTTGCAAAACGCGCAAAAGAACAGAACCTCGATGCTATTCACGATACAGTACATGAAATGGCAAGAGACGAAGCAAGACATGGCAAAGCATTTGAAGGACTACTTAAACGCTACTTTAGTTAATTCAACGAAGTTGAATTGGCTGCAAGCTATAACATAATAATAACGCCCTACAAGTCTGATATGATTTCACTTGCAGGGCGTTAATTATTGCATTATGATACAGCGGCAAATTCTTCTCTAAACTTTGGCGAAAAAATACAATATAATGCAAGGCAGCCGCAAAAGAACATTGTAGTGTAACGGAGCACCATACTCATTTCTGCCGAATAGGGGGAAAGAAGCTGGCTTCCCAATAAGTTTGAAAACATATGTACCAATGCTCCTGCCAAAATACTTTTTTTCGTCTTAATATATACATAGGAAACAGAAAAGTTAAAAATCGTGACAGACGGAATCCACATAATCGCATGGAACGGCGAGAACTGAAACATATCGTATTGAGCCTGCCCCGGGGTAAAATACCATGCCATATGCCAAATTCCCCAGATAAAACCTAAAATCAAAGTAGCTCCCACAAATCCGTATCTGGTAAATAACCGATCCAACGCATATCCCCTCCACCCGAATTCCTCATTCAATGGTCCGGAAATAACCGACAGAAACAACACGACACATATATAAAAAGGATTTTGTATAATTGCATGAATATAATTCATTCCCGGCATCTCATATCCCAACAAGTATACGCCTATTATAAGTGCTGCTATTGTAATTACCGAAAAAAACAGAATGGTTAAAAGAAGCCACTTTATCCCCATGTGGCGGAAACTGAAGCACCGCTTAAAATAATCCTTTTTTTGCTCTTTCGTGTAAGTGAAAAATACGAGGAATAACGCCGTAACAGAAGGCGCGCCGCCGCCGAAATAAAATAAGAAAGTTCCCAATGGCGTACCCTCTATTCCTATGATAACGGGAATAAAGCCGAAACTCCATGTCCATATAAGCGTAATCACAAAAAACAGGACTAATTTGTCTTCTCTTTTAAATATTTTCTTCATTCTTACGCCTCTGTTCTAATTGAATATTGATATAGTTAATATCTTTCTTTACAATTGCTGCATCAAGAAAATATGCAGGAACATATACAATTGCTACATATACAAAAACTATCCACCAATTTGATTTGAAAAACCATTGAACGAAATATCCGTATAAAAGTACTACAACGGAAACAGAAAAGTATTCGATGACTATATTCAGCAAGAAATTACTACATTCCATTTGTTTTAATAGCTGTTGAATGAACGTAATCAAGAAAGATAAAAAGAAAAGTTCAAATACAAGCACTATTTCCGGGGTTGTTCCTATTGACAAATATGACACAGCAAATACTGTCAAAATGATTATTGCTGCAAACAAAAGGGTGCTTTTGAGAAATTCTTTTATCACCTTACTTCCTCCTTCAAAATATCTTTAATGCATTTCAAATAGGTCCTTGCCACAATCAGTTTTTCACCATTGATTAAAGTTGCTTCAAGCTGGCTGTTCATAAGCTGTTTCACACTGTAGAGCATATCCATATTCATCAAGCAGAACTTACTAATCCGTATTATTCCTGTATCTTCTAACTGTTTTTCAAGCTCATATAACTTTTTATCCACCATATAAATTTCATCTTCAGTATATAAAAATACTTTTCTTCCTACTGTTTCAATATAATATATCTCTGAAACATTCAATGAAAAAGTTTTGCCGTCACTATTAGCGCTAATCATCAAATCCAGTGATTTGATTCTTTGTATAACTTTTTTAATCTTCATATCTAATTCAGAATATTCGATTGTTATCGTTAACGGCTTGCCATCCACTTGTTTTGTTATCAGTTCCATCGTCTGCCTCCTTATGTCTATCTTAACATAAACCATAGTAAACTAAAGATAGGATAACATGACCTACAAATACAGTGCCCTCAATTGCAACTAAAATGCTATTCTAAGATTTTTTCTTTCTTAACTGTTCAATGTTTCACCGTTACATCTGAATACTCCGAAGAATCGAACCTGCAAAAAAATATATTGAACAATTACAAAAGTCATATGGTATAATATTTAAACAGTATTATACTGCGCCGAGCAAAGCGAGTGTGCAAAAAACATACCGTGGCCGCTTGCGGCTAAGGTATAATATTTTTATGAAGGGGGAACAGATCATGTCAATCAAATTATTATTTCAATCGTCCACTAAACTTCTTACGGGTCTGATAACAGTTTGCCTGCTATTATTCTTACCGGCAGGCTCAATACATTATTGGAATGCCTGGCTCTTTCTTAGCGTTCTCTTTATCCCTATGCTTCTGGCAGGTCTCATTCTTTTATTAAAATCGCCCGATTTGCTCGCAAAGCGTTTGAATACGAGAGAAAATGAACGCGCCCAAAAGCAAGTCATCATCTTATCGTTCATCCTATTTGTAGTCGGTTTCATTATCTCCGCATTAGATTTCAGATATAATTGGAGCAAACTCCCCGATTGGGTGAGTATAGCAGCAGCGATTATCTTCTTAATTTCGTATGGACTATATGCAGAAGTTATGAGAGAAAATGTCTATTTATCCAGAACAGTCGAAGTACAAGACGGTCAAAAAGTAATCGATACCGGCCTATACAGAATCGTAAGGCATCCCATGTACTTTACAACCGTATTTCTCTTCCTATCGATACCCCTTATTTTAGGTTCTACATATGCCTTCATTATCTTTTTCATTTACCCATTTCTTCTGACTAAAAGGATAAGAAACGAAGAAACTGTATTAAAAGAAGGATTGACCGGATACACAGAATACACGAAAAAGGTCAGATATCGGCTTATTCCATTTATCTGGTAACAGAATATTAAATATTTCACATATAAGAGGTAATAGTATAAAACTACATTTCTGTATGCTATGGGAAAGGCAGGATCATCAATATGCTCCTATTAGAAACAAAACGTCTAATCCTTCGGGATTATGAAATAACGGATAAAGAAGCCTACTATCGGTTGAAGAGTGACCCTGAGACCATGTATTATCTGCAGGACATTAAACTTCAATCTACGGAAGACGCAGAGAAAGATTTCGCAGATACTCTAATGGATTTAAAAAGCGAAAACAGAAAGTTTTATTTTTTACACATAGAATTAAAATCTTCCCATGAACAAATAGGAAGTATCGGCTATACGGTAACGGACAATACTCCTCTGGGAAAATTAGTTCATGTAGGCTATTTCACATATCCGCGGTATTGGAATAATGGCTATGTGACAGAAGCTCTTAAAAAGATATTAAACTTTGCCTTCCTCGAAAATGATGTATATCGGATTACTACAGGATGCCTTTTGGAGAATACCGGTTCAGAAAAGGTAATGAAAAAGTGCGGTTTTATCAAAGAAGCGGAGCATATAGACTGGGAATGGCATGACGGAAAAATGAAGACCAGAGTAGAATATCGGTTGCTTCGGGAGGAATGGAATAGAATCCACCGGTAGAAGAGGGAACTGATTACATTAACTACATCGGCTTAAGATTCTTATTCAGCCTTTCAACCATCCACGATATGCGGTTAGCACGGCCGGCATCGGTTTTTGCATCATAGTATGCCCGTGTATAAGTCTTTTGTACAGATGGGGACATTGCCTGAAAATTGGTATAAGCCGGTTCGTATTCTTTCAATACATCGGACAAAACCGCTATCTGTTCATCCGTAATGGATGGAGCTTTGGGCTTGTCCCATTGGCCATTGTTCTTGGCTTCCTCGATTTTCGCTCTACCATAATCAGTCATCATACCCTGTGTCTCAAGTATCTGGACAATGGCCTTATTCTTCTCTGACCACTTGCTGTTTTTGCAGCGCTCCGAGAAATATTTGATATATGCCTTATCGTCAAGGCTCTGCATTTGTCCGTCAATCCAACCAAAGCATAGAGCTTCTTCAAGAGCCTCGCTTGCCTTTATTGTTTTCGGACCGCCCGATTTTCCGAACAACAACCACACACCATCGCCGGACATACCATTCGTTTTTAACCAATTCCTGAATTCACCACGCGAAGTAAATTGTAAATGCTCAGACAAAATACCACCTCCTATTATTTTTTGATCATATCTATAAATTCGCTACGTTAAGTTCATATCTCTTTCCCTATTCATCCAGAGAAATCTTTCTGTACCACAGCAGGGCTCCCATATAAGCTTCATACACAGGTCCTACATCAATTTTCTGCAAGATCATCTGTCTGGAAACTTCCTGCCAGTCTGCACTTTCATACCGCAGCATAAAATCCAAAACCAGAGCCATATTGCCCTGCCTGTCAATCAGGGCGTCGCTGATGTTCTTGGATACCTTAATCACCTTCAGAGCCTCACTCATGGATTTTTCCATAATAACATCCAAAACAGAAAACAGTCCCACCAAAAAGAGTTCCTGCGCCTGGACTTCCTGCCCAAATACGGGTGCAAGGTTTTCAGCAAACTTGGCTCGAATCAGGGATAAACGGGTCATCTCACTGGGGCGTTCCGAATACATCTCGTGTACGACCGCCGTATTGATCCATTTTTTCAGTTCCTTCTGACCCAGCATAGCTGTCGCATGGCGAAGGGATGTGATTTGAGAATTGATGGTCATACGGTTCACCATTTTTAATAAAGAAATGGCCAATGCCGGATCCCGGCCTATAATGTCAGCCGCTTCCGCCAATTCAAAATTATTGTTGTTCACCGTATTTAAAAGCTCAATATAGTTTACTTTTAAAGGAGCTACCTTATTTTGTCCCTTAGTAACAGGCACACGGAAAAACTCCCCTTCAAACAGGTCGTATCCCGTAAGGGCCTTCACCTCTTCAAAGACTTCCTGGCTCTCTATATTCCCCGCACACAATTTCAATGCCGGATACACCTTATTAAAATATAATTTGGCTTTGTCCAGAGGAATCTTTTTATAGTTTATAAAGATATAATCCATTAACTTCAAAATGTCCCGATAGTCTTCAAAATTGTGGACAGCCAGCTTACGGATGGCCAATTTATATCCGTTATCTTTCAATTCTTTCAGTCTTCCAGTATACATTTCTACAGGAGGAAAGGTATCATCTATCAGCAATACAATTCTACCGTGAGGCGCATCGCATTGGGCATCTATATCGGAAAATACGGAAATATTATTCAGAGTTACAAAAACCTCTTTGTCCGAAGGAAGTGTCTCTATTCCCATATTCCGGATGACTTCCAGCCCTTCCACTTTGGCGGCACCATCGTTTTGCCCGGTTCCGAGCATACTGGGATTCAATAAAAAATTATTCTTTTGGGAGAATAGGGAGTACGCCCGTACTGACATATTCTCATCGAACAGCGGTATCAATGTTACAAGCATATGTTTTCCTCGTCAAGCGGTCAAGTCGCAGTTACTGTTCACACCGTGGCCAGCAACAAGTCGCATCTTTTGCATAGTAATATCGGATTATATTACTGTAATTATACTATAGGCCGAACTATATTACCAGTTTTTTCAGCTGTCGCTTTCGTTAGTATTTCTAATCAATTCCCGTCAAATTTCTCAACCATTTCCTTCGTAAGACTCTGGGCCCACAGGCAATAGCTTACCGGTTCGTGATTTAGTCCATATATGCACCCTTCATAGGGCTTGTTGCATGTTGGGCATAAAGCTTTAATAATCCTCTTGTATACTTACTTTTGAATTCTTTTAAATATTTTCTTCTCTCATCCAATATAACTTCCATTTCCTCCGGGGACTTTTCTATCCCCTTTACTCCGACAATATTAAGTTTACGGCTTTCTACATCCAACTCAATAAGATCGCCTTCTTCCACTAGTGCAATAGGTCCGCCTGATGCTGCTTCAGGAGATACATGACCGATAATAGGACCTCTGGACGCACCTGAAAACCTTCCGTCTGTAATGAGCGCAACGCTTGCCGCCAACTCCGGGTTCGAACAGATCGCTTCGCCCGTATAGAACATCTCCGGCATCCCGCTTCCTCTTGGTCCTTCATAACGAATGAATACCGCATCGCCTGGCTTAATCTCTCCTTTAAAGATAGCATCGATGGCTTCTTCTTCACTGTCAAAGGGTCTGGCATTTAATTTTGCCTGAAACATATTTCTAGGGCAGGCTGTATGTTTAATAACAGCTCCTTCCGGCGCCAAATTACCTTTTAAAATAGCGATACTTCCATCCATTCCAATCGCCTGATTAAAATCACGTATAATTTCCGTACGCTCAATTTTTCTTCCCAGAGGTTTCCCCTTTTCTTCCAATAATTTATCACAATGCTCATAAAAACCATTCTTCTTTAAGTCTTCCAGATTCTCACCAAGTGTTTTACCCGTAACGGTCATAACATCCAAATGAAGCATATCCTTAATTTCTTCCATGATGCGGGGAACTCCTCCTGCATAATAGAAGTATTGTGCCGGCCAATCACCCGAAGGTCTTACATTCAAAAGATAGTGTGCGCCCCTATGCAAACGGTCAAATGTATCCGCATCTATTTCAAAGCCAAACTCATGAGCAATCGCTGAAATATGCATAACTGCATTCGTGGAACCTGAAATTGCCGCATGTACCATAATCGCATTTTCAAAGCTCTTCATTGTAACAATATCTCCGGCTGTGATATTTTGCTCCACAAGCTTCATAATCTGCACACCTGCATTATAAGCCGCCTGCTTTAATTCCGGAGCGAGAGCAGGCATAACCGCCGTACCGGGAAGCATCAATCCCAAGGCTTCTGCCATTACCTGCATCGTAGCAGCCGTTCCCATGAAGGAACATGCCCCACAGCTAGGACAGGCATTATGCTTGTAGAAGGTAAGCTGCTCATCCGGAATCTCACCCCGTTCATGCATTGCCGAGAACTTTCCTATTTGTTCCAACGTCAGCAATTCATTTCTGGCACAGCTTGGATCATTTACAATATATTCTTCTTGCATAATAGCTGCTTCCATAACTCCGCCGCTCACTACAATAGCGCTCATATCTTTTAATCGGCCGATACTCATAAGCATAGCCGGCACCCCTTTATCACAGCTTGCAATAAAGACACCGCCATCAAAGGTAACGGAATTGACCTGTGCTTCCACTAAGTTAGCAATAGCCTCTCTATGAGCCAGGGAATAGTTTATTCCATCGTGTCCCTGTGCCATTCCGTCACACATATCTGTGGCGAAATATCTGGCCGGCTTACCGCCATTTGTATTCACAGCCTTCACCGTTTCTTCTATAAAAGTATCCAGATGGGTGGATCCGGGATGGCTGTTTCCATAAGTACTTTCCACTATGATCTGCGGTTTTTCAAGTTCTTCAACCGTCCATCCCATTCCCATTTTCAACGGGTCCATTTCCGGTGCTATTTTTCTGACTTCTTGACTTTTTAACATATGGATGACCTCTTTCTTTATCTGTCTGAATTCCTACTATCTTTGATCTCTTTAATTTTATCCCGGTTGTAGATAATGTGCATTAACATAGCAGTTTTTGCACCAATGTAATCACGTTTTTGTATCGCGTCTGTAATTGCTCTATGAGTTTCTATTGTCTCTCTTTTTAAGGCTTTATGAGTTATGTTTACAAATAGCAAAACCGCCGTATCAATAATAGGTATCAATTGCCCCATAACCACATTTTTGGAGCACTTAGCGATAAATGCATGAAATTCTATATCTTCTTTTATATACGGCTCATCATTTATGATTTTATCTTCTACCATACTGCATAATTCTCTTAACCTCTTAATATCTTCCTCCGTAGCGTTCAAGGCTGCAAGCGCTGCTATCTCCGGCTCCAGAATTAATCTGACATTGACAATATCCATTGCTAGAGAGATTTTATCCTCTATTTCACGTAAATGAAGCGGATCATTATCAAGTGGCATGGAACTCGTCACATAGGTTCCCGAACCGTGGCGAACTTCCAATACTCCCCTGGCGACCAATAGTTTTACCGCTTCTCTTAAGGTGCTTCTTCCAACACCGAACTTTTCTGCTAAAATGAATTCATTGGGAAGCTTCTTACCCGATTCAATCTGCTCTTTTGTAATATAATCGAGAATCTGTTCCTCTATCTGCTCTGTTAGCAGCTTTTCTTTATAGCTTGAGAACTCTTGCATATTCAGGCTCCTATTATTATGGCATTCATCATATGACTTCTATTTAATTATATTAATCCTTATATTTTTTAGCAAGTTGTTACAGTGCTTTCTACTATTTTAACATGAATCCTTTCTATTTTCTGTTTGTATTTCACAATTTCTATTGAATTTAAATACCAGAAACGCTCTCATTATGCTATATTTCATCAATAACACGAAACTCATCAGATGTCTTTGCAAATATCTTAAAATATTATGAAAGTTTGGAGTACAAAATATATTGTTTTCAGTTTGTACTTGCCTTATGATATAATAAATATAAAATAAAAAATATCGAACCTTAAGCTTATTGCTTATATTCAAATTGTATTTATTTAGAAAAGGAGATTCTATGGAAAAAATAGCAAGCTTTACCATCGACCATATAAAATTACAACCCGGCGTATATGTATCTCGCAAAGATGCGGTAGGAGAATATACGATTACCTCCTTTGATTTGCGGATGACCTCCCCTAACGAGGAACCGGTTATGAATACCGCAGAAATGCATGCCATCGAGCATCTGGCAGCTACCTTCCTGCGCAATCATGCGGATTATAAGGAGAAGACCATCTATTTCGGCCCTATGGGATGCCGTACCGGCTTCTATCTTCTCTTGAACGGCGACTATTCTTCCAAGGATATTGTTCCCTTAATGGTGGAAATGTATGAGTTCATCCGTGACTTCGAGGGTGAAATTCCCGGTGCCAGCGCAAAAGACTGCGGTAATTATCTGGACATGAACTTAAACATGGCAAAATACCTTGCCAAAAAATATCTCGATACTGTTCTTTACGTTATCGATGACAGCCGCCTCGTTTATCCGCAGTAAGCTTTTGAAACGACGTTCTTACCAATTTAAGAAAGGACATTTTGTGCCAAATGAACAAAATCGGAATTATAGGTGCCATGGAACTCGAAGTGGAGACCTTAAAAGAAAAGATGAAGATAAATAATATCGTTAAGAAAGCTTCTATGGACTTCCATGAAGGAAGCTTGAACGATGTTGAAGTAGTAATCGTACGAAGCGGTATCGGCAAAGTAAATGCCGGTATATGCGTACAAATCTTAGCAGATTTATTCCATGTCACCCATATTATCAATACCGGCGTTGCCGGCTCTCTCAATCCCAGCATCGATATTGGCGATATCGTCATTTCCACTGATGCTATGTATCATGATGTGGATGCTACCGTATTCGGCTACCAGCCGGGAGAGATTCCTCAGCTCGGGCAGCGTGAATTCATTGCGGAGCCGTCTCTCATCGCATTGGCCAAGGTTGCCTGCGAGGATGTTAATCCGGATATCCATGCTTTTTCCGGACGGGTTGTCAGCGGTGATCAATTCATTAGTGACAAGGCAGTAAAAGAACGTCTTGTGAATGTCTTCGAAGGCTTCTGCGCTGAAATGGAAGGGGCTGCTATCGCCCAGGCCTCCACCTTAAATCACATTCCTTTTGTTATTATACGTGCCATTTCCGACAAGGCCGATGAGAGCGCAGAGATGGACTATCCCTCTTTTGAACGAAAAGCTGCTGCCGACTGTGCGAAGCTCGTGGCACATATGATACAGAAGATTTAAGATCTGATTCGCTATTTATGAAGGAAGCTCAATATACCGAATATTCGGTATATTGAGCTATAATCGGAACAAGTGACAAATCGATAGGTTAGTACCGGAGTCAGTGAATATGATAGAGGTAACATTTTATAATCAAATAGATGATGATCTGCTGAAATTTGCTGTGATTATTTCCAAGAGCAATGGAAAATGGGTGTTTTGCAAGCATAAAGACAGAGATACATATGAAGTACCCGGCGGGCATAGAGAAACCGGAGAAGATATTCTTGAAACTGCAAGGAGAGAACTTCAAGAAGAAACCGGAGCTATCGAGTTTACTATAGAACCTGTATGCGTCTATTCGGTTAAAGGCAAAATAAGAGTAGATGAATTCCTAGATAAGGAAAGTTTCGGGATGCTATTTGTTGCAGATATACAATCATTCGAACAAGAACTGCATAGTGAAATTGAAGAAATAATCATCACCGATAACCTTATCGATAATTGGACATACCCTCTGATACAGCCTAAATTGATTGGAGAGGCAAGAAAAAGAGGATATCTGTAAAGTTTATATTACGAGGTTTCTATCTTCTCCCTTTAAGAAGGCCTCAATATTTTTATACGTTTCTTCTACCACACGGTTTCTCGCCTCAGTACTCGCCCATGCAAGATGCGGGGTTATAATCAGTTTATTGCTATCCATTATCTTACTAAGGGGGTTCTCATCTCTCATCGGCTCCGTACTTGTCACATCCAGCCCGGCACCGGCAATCATATCTTCTGTCAATGCGGTATACAAATCAGCATCATTTACTACAGGGCCTCTCGCCACGTTTATAAGGATAGAAGTCTTCTTCATCTTCCTCAGCGCATCCAGATTGATGAGATTTCTCGTTCTATCACTTAATGGGCAGTGCAGCGACAGGAAATCTGACTTGCCGAGTAAAGTATCAAAATCCACCTGCTTATAATCCGTACAAGCGCTTTTACCCGATGCGGAATAGAAAATAACTTTACAACCGAAGGCTTCTGCTATCCGCGCAACCTTTCTTCCGATATTCCCCATTCCTACAATTCCCCAAGTCTTTCCATCGAGCTCGGTAAAGGGAATGGAGAAGTTGGAAAACCCACTTTGTGCTGCATACTCTCCTGATTTCACATATTTATCATAATGGTGCAATTTCTCCAATACATAAAGACAAAGGGCAAAGGTATGCTGTGCCACTGCTGCTGTTGAATAATTAACCACATTAGCTACTTTAATTCCCCTTTTTTTACAGTAATCCAAATCGATATTATCATACCCGGTTGCAAATTCACAAATCAACTTCACATTCTGCGCATTCCTCAGCGTCTCTTCTTTTAAGGGAGATTTATTTGCAATAATAATATCTGCATCTTTTACCCGTCCCTCCACCTCATCCCGCGATGTATTAGGATATATCGTCACTTCTCCTAACTCTTTCAAATGTTCTACTGATATATCCAACCCTACTGTATTTCTCTCTAAAATTACAATTTTCATATATCCTATACTCCTTTCCACATCCAATCAGGTTAGGCAATTTCTTGCATTGTCCCTATTATAGCACTGCCGGAAAGATTATGATATATTTTCTTTTTCTGTGATACAGTCACCACCGCCTTTGAACTTTCCTGCGGCAAAGAAGGCGTAAAGGCTTTTCAGGAAGCTAACGGTATTAATTTTAACCGACTAGATAGTATCTATCCTCTGTCGGAAAATAGTGCATAAAAGTGCGCCTTGATCTGGTTCTCAAAAATCCACTTCAAAGCGCACTTCTTTTATTATAATTCGATTTCAGCCTGATTTCCTGATATCTTTATACTTGCTTCGGGATGACCTGCTACTTCTACCGTAAAGTTCTTTCCTCCCTCTGTCTGCAGAGATATTTTACCATCTTTTGCTGAAACGGAAACCGTCATCGCTTCTCTACCGTCTATATCCGGTATCATAGCCTGAACCTGAACACCATCCTGAATCTGGAACAGCTTCAACGTCGTTCCATCGGCATAATCGTAATCCGGTTTATCCTCGTTATTTCCCACTGCCAGAATAGTGTTTTCTCTTACCATTAACGGTAAATGGAAATAATCGAATACTTCACGATACCATTTGCCGCCTTCTTTTACCTCTCCGGTAAGATAATTCGTCCATTTTCCTTCCGGAAGGTAATAAGCAACTTCTCCACTTTCCTTGAAAATAGGAGCTACCAGCAAGGAATCTCCCAGCATATACTGTTTATCCAAAGTTTCACATGTGAGATCCTCAGGGAACTCCAGGAACATCGGACGCATCATAGGAATTCCTTCTTTATGTGCTTTCACTGCCTGCGCATAGAGATAAGGCATAAGAGAACATTTTAACTTCACAAACTTTCTTAAGATGTCGCATGCTTCGTCATCGAATAACCACGGTACTCGATAAGAAGTGGAACCGTGAAGTCTACTGTGAGAGCTCAACAGACCGAATGCACACCAACGTTTATATACATCCGCTGATGCCGTTTGCTCGAAGCCGCCTATATCATGACTCCAGAAACCATATCCGCCAAGAGACAGGGATAAACCGCCTCTTAAGTCCTCTGCCATAGAAGGATAGGTTGCCGTACAATCACCGCCCCAATGAACGGGGAATTTTTGTCCGCCTGCTGCTGTCGATCTGGCGAATACAAGAGCCTTATCCCTTCCAAGCTTTCTTTCCAACAATTCAAATACGACCTTATTGTAAAGATAAGCATAATAGTTATGCATTTTCACTGTATCGGAACCATCATAGTATTTCACTCCGGTAACAGGAATTCTTTCTCCGAAGTCTGTCTTGAAACTATCCACTCCCATGTCGATCAGCCTTTCCAGCTTCTCTTCATACCATTTGCAGGCTGCAGGGTTCGTGAAGTCAACAAGTGCCATTCCTGCCTGCCATCTATCACACTGCCATACCGAACCATCCAAGTTCTTCACGAAATATCCGTGTTCCATGCCTTCATCAAAGAGTGCTGATTTCTGGCCGATATAGCTGTTAATCCATACGCATATATGCAGCCCTCTATCTTTATAGCGTTTCAACATTCCTTCCGGATCCGGGAACGTATCTTTATCCCATTCGAAGTTGCACCACTCGTAGCCCTTCATCCAGAAGCAATCGAAGTGGAAGGTATGCAACGGAATATCTCTGTCAGCCATTCCCTGGATAAAACTTGTTGTCGTTTCCTCATCATAGCTTGTAGTAAAAGATGTAGTCAGCCAAAGACCGAAAGACCATGAAGGCGGAAGTGCAGGTTTACCTGTCAGTTCTGTATATAACTGTACAGTTCCTTTCGGTGTACGTCCATTTAAAATATAATATTCTATCTGTTCTGTACATACGCTGAACTGTACACGCTCTACCTTTTCGCTTCCTACTTCAAAGTGAACATCTCCTGCATGTCCTACAAACACTCCGTAACCTTTGTTCGTAATATAAAAAGGAATATTTTTGTACGTCTGCTCCGAAGCTGTTCCTCCATCTTCATTCCAGATTTCCACTATCTGTCCGTTTTTAACAAAAGGAGTATAACGCTCACCCATACCGTAAACATATTCGCCTACGTCTAGCAGGAGCTGTTCTACCATATAGTTTTTCTTCGTTTCTTTGTTTTTCATATAAGCGAGATTGCGATAGCTGCTTTCAGTCAGAAGTCTATCTCCTTCTTTGAATTCAATCTTCCACGCATTCATCCCTTTATAAATAATTGCACTCGTCTTACCGGATGTATAGATAATTTTGTCCTCATCTTCTGTAATAGAGATGAAATCGCCGCCCTGCTGTGTCACTTCGTAATGAGGTCCCAGATTCAAAGCCCCTTTGAAATGTACTGCCGAAACTTTTATCACATCCTCCATTGGGCTGGATAAGGTTACCGTAAGCATAGGTTGGTTCAGCGTATCGCCACGGTCTCCCATATGCTTAGTCGCTGCATATACGGTCAACTCATTATTTTTTATCTCAGAATCATAATATTCAACGGCATAAACGGGATCAATTTCTTCTCTGATACGCCAATATCCATTTGTAAATTTCATAGTTTCGCTCCTTCACAATCATTTTTATTTCGGTTACTATTCTTTTTATAAATTAATAATAATCTTTCCTTGACTGCGCATCGCACTGTCTCCCAGCACCTTTTCCAGCTCTCCCAGGGGAAGTCTGTTTGAGATCATAGACTTCACATCGATGTTACCCGATTCGATAAGTGCTACCGCCCGCTGTTGTGTATACGGGTTGATAAAGGAAGCCTTTAAGGTAATCTCTTTTCTAAAAAGATCGAAAGGCTTTACGGGAAGCTCTTCCTGCGGCCTTGTTAATCCAAATAGCATTACCACTGATTTCTTACCTGCAATTTCCATAGCTTGTTTCATACTATCGATTCTTCCCACACATTCAATAACAGTGTTAACACGTCCGATATTATTTGCGGCAAGAACTTCCTTAATATCTTCATTAATCGGATCGATAACCAGATCGGCGCCCAATTGCAGCGCCTGATTCCGCTTTACCTCCACCGGTTCTATTGCAATGATTTTCGCTGCTCCGCTAATACGTGCGAGCTGCATCATAAGAAGGCCAATCATTCCCATGCCGAATACCGCTACCGTATCTCCCGGATGAATCTCGCATAGATCGATTCCGTGCAGGCAGCAAGCCACCGGCTCTGCCATCGCTGCTTCCTCGAAGGTAAGATTGTCCGAGATGACATAGGCCTGTTCCTGTGGGATTACACAATATTCCGCGAATCCGCCGTTCACTGTCGTTCCGATACCCACCATGTTTTCACAAAAATGTCCGATGCCGCTCAGGCAATATTCACATTTTCCGCACAACTTATTCGGATCCACACAGACACGATCCCCTGCTTTTAACCGTGTAACGCCTTTACCGACTTCTACAATTTCCCCGGAGAATTCATGTCCGAGAACAGTACCTGCAGGGCTTTTGGCTGCTCCCTCATCTCCTTCATAGATATGGACATCGGTTCCGCACACACCACAAGCATGTACCTTAAGCAGAACTTCCCCACATCCAGGCTTGGGTATTTCGATTTCTTCTATCCGCAGATCCTTTTCTCCGTAAAATACTGCCGCTTTCATCATAGTAATAACCGTACCCTTTCTTATCTTAGTAGCTGTTCAATAACTTTATAGTCACCTTATTTACTTCTTACAAATACCGGAAGCTGTGCAAGCGGAGCATCCACCTCAATAACACTTCCTCCCCGGAATACCTCTCCGGTCCAATAATTCTTCCAATTGTCTTCTGCCGGCAAGTAAACTTCTCGTTTTCTCATGCCTGCATAAAGGATTGGTGCAACGAGGTAATCAGGACCGAACATATACTCATCCTCGACTTCCCATGCTTTTTTATCCTGAGGGAAGTCATAGAACAGAGGACGCATAACGGGCGTTCCCTTTTCATGGGCTTCTTTCATACGCTCTGTAATATAAGGCTTCATATCTTCTCTTATCTGTAAATAGGTCTTGCAGATTTCATAAGCTTCTTCACCGAAGGACCATACTTCATTATCCGCTCCGGACACACAAGCCGCTCCACCTTCTTTTCCCATGGGCTCTTTCAAAGGTTCTCTATATCCATGCAGACGCATAACCGGGCAGAAGGTCCCATATTCGAACCATCGAACTAACAATTCCTGGAAGTCAGGGTCTGTCGGATCCCCACCATGGAAACCGCCAATATCTGTGGTCCACCAAGGAATTCCTGCAATTCCCATATTCAATCCTGCTGCCAACTGATTGCGCAAACTTGAGAAACTGGAGTGAATATCTCCAGACCATACGAGAGCACCATATTTCTGAGAACCTGCCCATGCACAACGCAGTAAGTTGATAATATTCTCCTGTCCTTCTGCCTTCATACCATCAAAGAAGGTTTTCGCATACAAAGCAGGATAGATATTACCGATCTGCACATTAGGCCCCATATGATAACGGTAGTTATCGAAATCATAAACCGTATATTCCGGCTCTGCTTCGTCCAGCCAGAAGACCTTTACGCCTTTATCGTAATAATTCTTCTTCGCCTTCTGCCATACATATTCTCTGGCTTCCGGATTCGTAGCATCGTAGTGAACCGTATTGCCTTGGAAATCCATCACCATACGGAATCCTCTATCGGTGCGGATTAAATATCCCTTTTCTCTCATCTCATCGAAGTTCTCGCTGCGATAGTCTACGGTGGGCCATATGGATACCATAAGCTCGATACCCATCTCTTTCAGCTCTGCTATCATTGCATCAGGATCGGGCCAATATTCCGGATCAAATCTCCAATCACCTTGCAGCGGCCAATGGAAATAATCAATAACAATAACAGAAATGGGAAGTCCTCTTCTCTTATATTCTCTCGCTACTTCCAGCAATTCTTCCTGCGTCTGGTAACGAAGCTTACACTGCCAGAATCCCATAGCATAATCAGGCATCATCGGTACTGTTCCCGTTACCTTAGCATATGCTTCTTCTATTTTCGCAGGTGTATCTTCCGCTGTAATCCAATAATCAAGCCCTTTTGTGGAATACGCCTCCCAAGTAGTAATGTTCTTACCAAAAATCGTTCTTCCTACTGCCGGATTATTCCAGAGGAATCCATATCCAAGGGAGGAAATTGCAAATGGTACACTAGCCTGAGAGTTTCTCTGTGCCAGTTCCAAGTCCGCGCCCTTTAGATTCAAATAAGGCTGCTGATACTGCCCCATACCATAGATTTTCTCTTCAGGATTCGACACGAATCTCATGGATAAATGATAGTCTCCACCCGGAATCGGTTTAAACTCTCTCGCCTCTACCTCCAAAGCACTGCAATAATCAGCAAATACATCCAAGCGGTTTCTTAAATATTCATCCAGAAGAACTTCGTCCTTCTGATTATAAAAAGTCAGCTTTCCGTAACGGGAAACTGTCGCTTTAATCTTACCGTTTTTAATCGATGCGCATCCTTCTTCTATCGTTATTTCAGCTTCGGTCTTCTCCACTTCCATCTCAAGCGCCCAGCATTCCTGAGGCATCTGTGCCATCTTAGAAGCACGAACCCGGAAGCTATTAGCTCCCCAGGGCTCAATCCAAAGTTCCTCCGCATCATAATGAAACTTCAAGCAATTTCCTTCCTGTCTAAATACGCTCATCTTTCTTAATTTCCTTTCTTTCTCAACTATAATTTATGATGTTATCCTTTTACAGAACCGCTGGTCATACCTTCCACAATATGCTTCTGCATCGTTACGAAGATAATACAGCTCGGAAGAATCAGCAACACGCCGAACGCCATAATACTATTCCATTTCGTTCCATACTGATTCATAAATGTATAAATAGCCGAGGTCATCGGTCTCATCATTTCTTTTGTATTAAAGGTCATGGAATAAGCCAAGTCATTCCATGCAAACACAAAGCTAAAACAGGACGCGGTAATTACCGTAGGTTTTGAAATGGGAATGGCAATACGGAAGAACGCCGTCAATGCATTACAGCCATCTATCTTCGCCGCATCTTCTAACTCTTTTGGCATACTTAAAAATCCCGGGCGCAACATCAATACAATAAACGGTATCGATATGGTCGCTGTCGATAAAATCGGTGCCCAATACGTATTCAGAATTCCCAATTTAGAAAAAATCAGGAATAAGGGGGTCAGCACCAAAGAAGCAGGGAGCATCTGCGTAATAAGGAAAATCAATACAAACATCTTCATTCCACGCACTTTATACCTTGCCAATCCATAGGCTGCCGGAACGGACAAACATAAGGATAATAACATGGAACCGACTGCAATAATAATTGAGTTCTTCATGGTGGTAGACAGACTTCCTAACTGATCTTTATATGCATTTAAGGTGAACTTCTCAGGCCACATAGTCGGTCTGCTCGCGAAAATCTCGCTATCCAGCTTAAAGGAATTAATGACAATCCAGTAGAGCGGAAATAAGAAAATACAAGCGATGATTACGGCTACTATGCTGAGTAAGATATTTTTTTGTTTAAGAGTAAGGTGTATACTTTTCATTTTCAAAACTCCTTTCGCACGAATTTCGCTTACATCACTTCATCTTTTGAAATTGTCCTTAAATAAACCAGTGCCACTAAGAGCAGGCAGACAAATAGTACATTAGCCACAGCAGCTCCTTCACCAAAATGGAATAACTGGAAGGACAGCTTATAAGAATATGTGGACAATACTTCTGTCGCATCTACCGGTCCGCCTCCTGTCATTACATAGACAAGATCGAACACCTTAAAGGTTAGAACGAAACCGAGCACTAATACAGACATAATTGTTGGCTTGAGCAAAGGGAGTGTGATCTTAGTAAACTTCTGCATTCCATTCGCCCCATCGATATCGGCCGCTTCATAAATATCGCCGGGAATATTATTAAGTCCTGTCGTAAGCAGCAGCATGTTGAAAGGAACTCCTACCCAGGAGTTAGCGATAATCAATCCAATCATAGCCGTATTACCCTGCAAAAGCCACCCGATCGGCTGCTTAATTATATTTAAATTCATCAAAATCGTATTGATGATACCATTACTTTCTGCAAACATAAATTTAAAAACAAGTGCCGTTACCGTAACCGGAAGCATCCAGCTGATAACGATGAATCCTCTGATTGGTTTCGAGAGTGTAAACTTCTTAGCAAAAAACATCGCAAACAAAAATCCAAGTGAGAATTGGATGACCAGACATCCAATGGTATAAATAAATGTGTGAAGAAGAGCATTTCTAAATGTAACATCCATAAAAATCATCTTATAATTGCCAAAACCGATAAAATCCCTTGCCGCACTTCCCAATGTCTTCGCAGTCACATCCTGAAAGCTGATAATCCAGTTATACGCAATCGGGTATCCAATAAATATAAGCATATAAGCCACTGCCGGCACAATAAAAAAATATCCGAGTATCTCTTCCTTTTTCTCCCGTTTATTTGACTGCATACGCAACCTTCCTTTCCAAAACAATTAATATATTCAAAAAGTCCCATCACATCACAATATAATATTGTACATGCGATGGGACCTTCTTTATCTTTTATCTCGAGCCAATTGCATCAATTTTAGCCTGTGCATCTGCCATTGCAGTATCCACATCTTTTTGTCCTGTAAATACTTCCTGCTGTGCGGTATAGATCGCTGCAGAAATCTCCGGCCAATCAGGTGAAGGACCTCTGGAGTGTGCTGTAGGCATTACTTCTGCAAATACAGAGCTCAATGGATCATCTTTGAACATTTCCTGAACATCTACGTCAGCTCTGGGAGAGAAACGTCCGATAGATCTACAAATTTCCTGTGATTTTTCTTTACTTGTGATCCATGTTAAGAATTTCCAAGATGCTTCTACGTTAGCACCTGCGCAGATAGCCACGTTTTCACCACCGAGTACGGAAGCATATTCTCCGTTGTCAGCCTTCGGAACCTTCGCTACACCATATTCGAGATCAGGCGCATCATTCGCAAGTCCTGAGAACTGCCAAGGGCCGTTAATCATCATTGCTGCCTGTCCTGCTGCAAATTGCTTCTCAGCATCTGCCTGTGTCCAGTTTACGCACTCTTTGCTTATATATCCTTTTTCAATCAATCCGGATAAATATGACATAGATTCCTTAGAACCTTCTGATGTCAAATCTGTCACACTGCCGCCTGAAGATAATAACCAAGGCATGTACTGGAAAGTACCTTCTTCATTACCGATAGCTGAAATTGCAAGTCCTTTGGTCGTATCTGTTGTCAGTACTTCACAAGCTGCTTCTAATTCAGACCATGTTGTGGGAACTTCCACACCTGCCGCTTCTAACATTTCTTTATTGTAGAAAAGACCTAATGCATTATTTCCCCAAGGAAGTCCGTATAACTTGCCTTCATAGTAAGCCGAGTTAATGGATCCTTCTAAGAAACTTGCTTCTTCCCATGAATTGTAAAGATCTGTAATATCTTCGAAAACACCCATGGATGCATAAGAGTTGTGATCCGGGTTATCCACCATACCACAGTCCGGAAGTTCTCCGGATACAACACCGATTGTATACTGTTTCATAAGTTCAGCACGAGGTAAATACTGAGCAGTAACAAAAATTTCATCCTGAGAATTATTGAATTCCTCTACCGCTTCATTTACAAATTTACCCTCTTTGTCTTCCGACATATAATGCCAGAATGTAATTTCCGTTCTTCCATCTGCGGAAGCAGAAGAAGTATCTTCAGCGCTTTCGTTGCTTTCAGCAGGTTCTGCCTCTTCTGCTGTATTTTCTGTAGCCTCTGTTGTTCCTCCTGTTGATGGCTCTGAACTACTGCCGCACGCTACAAGCGTTCCGGTAACCATTGCCAATGTCAGTAATAATGCAATACTCTTTTTCATTTGTTATCCTCCTTTATTTCTTAATGTTTGTAACTTTAGTATAATTGCCGGAGAACATATATAAAATTCCAATATTTTAAAAAAAGTGTATAAAAGCTTACCCTTTTCTTTTATTTTTTTGTATATCTACAGCAAACTGCTTCGCTGATACTCCTGTATACTCTTTAAAAACCTTAGAAAAATACTTCTGATCCGAATAACCTACACTGCATGCCACTTCATAAATTTTCATATCCGTGGATAAAATAAGTTCCTTGGCCTTTTCAATTCTAATCTTCTTCAAATAGTTGGAAAATGTCATTCCTGTCTCTTTGGCGAACAAATTACTGATATATTCAGGGGTCAGGCGAAACTTTTCGGCAAAGGTATCCAGCCCCAAGCGCATGCCATAACTTTCTTCGATAATGGCGAGCATTTCCTTTACCATTCCCGAGTATCCTTCTTCCCCAATATTGCTTATCTCTTTCCCTTTTCCGCCTGTGAACTTTAACAACATTTCCTTCACACTCGATATAGTGGCAGGTTTAAGCAAATATTCTTTGACACCGAGATGAATCCCTTTTCTGGCATATTCGAAATCAGCATAACCGCTAAGTATCACAAAGATGCATCGGGCTCCCATTTCTTTTGCCTTTTCAATCATCTGTAAACCATCGATCTTAGGCATCTGAATATCCGTAATCACAATATCCGGCTCCATATCCTGAATCATCTTAAGCCCTTCATATCCATTCTCTGCTTCCCCTATTACTTTACATCCCATGTCCACTTTGTTAATCAGATTGGAAAGTCCCTGCCTAATTCTGAACTCGTCCTCTACGATAACGATTGTTTTCATAGTTTGATCTCCTCTCTCTTTTTCCTCTTTGGTATAAGTAGAATAAATTCGCTGCCTTCTTCAAGCGTACTCTTCACCGTAAGCCCCGCTTCTTCCTGATAATATATCCTTAGCCTATGAATAATATTGCTAATGCCTATGCTCTTACTATTCAAAGGTCTCTTTTCCTTAATCTCTTCCCTAATCTCCGCAAGCGCTTCCTCGGACATTCCGCAACCATTATCCTTAATACGGATTTCCAACTTTTCATCCGGGCGAACGAAAGCCATAACATCAATCATTCCCCCCTCTCTTACTTCCTCAAAGGCATGTAAAATTATATTTTCTATAATAGGCTGCAGAAGCATTTTATAAATGGGAAATGACATCGCCTCTTCCGTAATATTATACCGACAGTCAAAAGAATTATGAAATCTATCCCTTTGAAGAAAGATATATTTTTTCAGCCAGCTTATCTCTGCTTCCAACACAACTTCCATGTCGATATTGGAAACACTATATCTCAAAAGGCTCCCCAAAGTCCCGAGCATATCGCTAATTTCCTCCTCGTCATGCTCAATCGCCCTCCAATTAATAGAATCCAGCGTATTAAACAGAAAGTGAGGATTGATTTGTGCTTCCAAAGCCTTTATCTCCGCATGTTTTTGATTAATTGCCGCCTCCTTAATTTCTTCATTCCTCTGGCGCAGCATTTCTACAAGCGAGTTAACCCTAGTCGTCATCTTATGGAACTGCCCTACAATTACATACAGCTCATCCTCTTCCCCTACGTCTACTTGAATCTCCCCTTTGCCGATTCCTTCATAATCATGAATCCCTTGAGCAATCTTCTGAATCGTATCGATATATTTACGTGAGGCAACAAATAGAAGCAGGAAAAAGAAACAGGTAACCGCCACCATAAGAACAAAAACCATACTTACTAAATGATAAATATCCCTACGGTACACAGCCGTATCGATAATATTAACAATCGTCCATACAGTCCCTTCAATCTTTCTTCGGTTCTCAGATATTCCCTTAATACTATCGAACTTCTCGCTCAGATAATCTTCATATTTCTTATTAACATCAATGCTGGCAACTCCTGCAATAACTTTCTCTTCATCATCTAAAATTACCGTTGTAATCCCATTGGCGGCTCTTTTCTCCCCATGTGCTTCATCACCCTTGTCAAACAAAAGCATTTCATCATCGAGAGCCATGATAAGTACACCCTCTTGCACTTTCGTCTTCAAGTGCTTCACCGGATATCCCATCATAATCACATAGTCATCTCTTTCCTTCGTATTGCTTAAATTGACGGCCGCCGCAAAAGCCAGCTGCTGCTCCTTATTGACTTTATCATAAATAGCATTTCTCTGTTCTTCATCTGACCAAATACTCTCATTGATACTGCCATAAAACTTGGAATAAGTTACGTATTGCCTGTTATCAGCAATAAAAGCAGCACTCTTAATTCCCTGATACGTATAGACACTTCTTCTAAGGAGTGTTTCCATATGTGATCCGTCTACAAGAAAAGAGTCTTCATCCCCTGAATTAATGCTATCGGCCAATCTAATACACTCTGTATTGATAAGCATTTCATATAAAACACCTTTCAATGAATCCATTCTTTCCTGAACTACAATTTCATGCTGCCTTGCATTCTCCTCCACAAGACTGTAAGCACCCTCCAAAATCCTATTATAATAGATAAAGCTCGCCGATAATGTAATAATAATGATGGGAAGTACCGCCAAAAGCAGATATGCGGCGATTACCTTTCTTTGTATACTCGACTTTCTTCCCAAAAAACCTTCAATATATTCTTTCATTCCTATCTTGTCCTCTGCTAATTTTCTTATGAGTTCCGTGATTATCTATTATACAGTTACTGTTCACACCTATGGTGTTCACAGCAACAATATCACACAAATTGCACAAAGAACATGCAATTTGGCGCCCGAAGCACTTGCAAAATCGCATGAAAATGCCAAGATAAAGCATTTGGCACCGCGATTTTAACTTCGCGGAATAGTGGCTGTGAACAGTAATATTATACACCATTTATAAAACTATGCTTTAGTTTTTATACACAAAAACAAAAAGCCATCATATCGCTATGATGGCCTTAAAAAGTATTACTATATTTTATCTTTGTACGCGCCCCGAAGCATCTCCGCCTGCCAATTTCTTCACTTCTCCCACACTGACCTGATTGAAGTCTCCTTCGATGCTATGCTTCAAACAGCTTGCTGCCACTGCAAATTCTATGGATTCCTGCGGATCCATATCCGATAAACTCGCATAAATCAACCCTGCTCCGAAGGAATCTCCGCCGCCCACACGGTCCACGATATGCATCGTATATTTCTTGCTAAAATAATATTCACCGCCGCAATAAAGCATTGCCGCCCAATTATTATCGTTCGCAGAAAGAGATTCTCTCAAAGTAATCGCTACTTTCTTAAATCCAAAGCGGTCTGCAAGTTCCCTTGCCACTTCTTTATAGCCTTCGTGATTTACTTTACCTGTAGTCACATCCGTATCTGCAGCCTTTATACCGAATACATCACCGGCATCCTCTTCATTGGCAATGCATACATCCACATATTGACAAAGTTCACCCATTACTTCTCCGGCCTTTTCTTTGCTCCACAGTTTGTTTCTGTAATTTAAATCACAGCTTATGGTAATTCCTTTTTCCTTCGCCTTCTTACAAGCCTGCAGACAGATCTTAGCAACATTATCTCCAAGCGCAGGAGTAATTCCTGTAAAATGAAACCAATCTGCATCTCCGAAAATCTTATCCCAATCGAAATCATCCTCTGCCGCCTCGGCAATCGAAGATCCTGCTCTGTCATAAATAACCTTAGAAGGCCTTTGGGAAGCGCCTTTTTCAAGAAAATAGATTCCTACTCTCTCTCCGCCACGTACGATATTGGATGTATCCACACCGAACTGTCTTAAAGAATTTATGCCTGCTTGTCCGATTTCATGCGCGGGAAGCTTAGTCACAAAAGCGGAGTCTAGACCATAATTAGCAAGGGATACTGCTACGTTGGCTTCTCCACCGCCATAAGTAGCTCCATAGCTTTGTGCCTGCACGAAGCGATAATAACCTTCCGGTGCCAGCCTTAACATAATTTCTCCAAATGTTACTGTTTTCTTACTCATAATTCTATATTCTCCTTCCTATTTCTGTAGGAGATGCACTGCGAAACCGCCGATCTCACCTTTCAAATAAATTGCCTTCAAGCTACCTTTATCATCTCTCTTGGCAGTCTCTTCGTCAAATTCAACGCCCTGCCTCTCCAAATGATACATCGCTCTTTCAATATAATTCGTACCAATCGCAATATGACCGTTCTTTCCGAGGTAGGGGGATTTCATCACTTCAATACCCGTTCCTGCAAAAATGGAACTTACCCCTGCCTTTTTCGTCATTCCAAAGATTGCCTCAAAGCTTCCTGCCGTATGGTCGGCTGCCGCCTCATCCGCTTCGTTGATTCCTACATGTTTCAACTCGAAGCCTAACATCTTCGTTACAGCCTCTCTTGTCAGTTCTTCTATCTTATTGAAGTTTCCTGCCTCCAGCAAATCTTTCTTTACCATCCAACTTCCGCCGCATGCAATAATCTTACCAAAATCGAGATATTCTTTTAAGTTATCTGCCGTTATACCTCCTGTAGGCATGAACTTCATCTTACCATAAGGAGCACTCATCGCTTTGATCATCTCAATTCCGCCCGCGGCCTGTGCAGGAAAGAACTTGACCGCATCCAAACCTAACTCAATAGCAGCTTCCACATCGCTGGGATTAGCCGTACCCGGCAGTACCGGAATATTCTTACCTACACAGTAGGAAACTACCTTCGGATTCAGCCCGGGGCTTACGATGAACTTCGCACCTGCTGAAACTGCCCGATCTACCTGCTCTATCGTAAGAACAGTTCCTGCTCCCACCAACATATGGGGGAATTCCTGCGCCATAATACGGATGGATTCCTCAGCCGCTTCCGTTCGGAAGGTAATTTCTGCACAAGGCAGCCCACCCTTAATCAGTGCCTCTGCAAGAGGCTTCGCATCCTTCACATCATCTAATGCAATAACAGGCACAATACCTATTTTGCTGATTTCTTCTAAAATTGGATTCATTTTGCTTCCTCCTCCTTTTCTACGATAGTACCATATACTTCTATCTGACTCAATGCCGGGAATGGAGAAGGGTCGTCCGCTTTAATCAGATTACCGAGCCGTACCCATGTAATACGCTTCTTCTCGAATTCCAGCACATGCGGCAAACTGCTCTTTTCCAAATCCCAAGTTATGCTCGTTCCATCGGAAAAGCTCAGCGTCACCTGCTTCCACCAACTATCGTGAGGGAAATCCGCACGAGTATACAGAACAATTTTGTCCGTTTCCACCTCATGTCCGAAATCCACACTCATTTGTGCATCCTTCTGTCTGTTAATTCCCCATGATTCGTAAGGCCACTCTCCATGGGAACGATTCTCACATACTCCATCAATCGCATTGTGGGCAGCAAAAACGGATTCCCCTCTTGTCTCCACATTCGCTGTGGCATGAGGATAGCAATTCGTTTCTCCATGCTGATCATATACGTTCAACGCCAGATTCCTATAAGCCTTTATTTCATCCTCTCGCGCTATCCGTGCATATAAATAATGTCTGTTACCATAAAATACCTTAGGGGAATAGCAAATTCTCTTTTCACCAAAAGGTATCTGATAAGATACATTATCCGTAATATATACAAACGCCGGTCCCATAGCGTCATCCATCTGTAAAACTACATGAATATTCTTCTCCGAAGTTTCCAATACAATACGGTCTCCCTCGGCATATTCCGCAGTGCAAACGAGGCTGACATAGTCATCCCCGTTGCTTACACATATTGTATTTCCATTTTTATCAAGAACTTTAAGTGCTAAAACCGCCATACTTATACCTGCTTTAACCTTCCAAAATTTCTTTTACACAAGATGCAATTGCATTATCTTTACAATTTGCAAAGAAATACTCTTTAAATTTTTCACCCGATAAAGCTCCTTTTACCAACTCTCTGTCCAGATTCCTTAGAATTGTTACCATATCCTGATGAGTCACTTTCTTCACTTCGTCGAGAATCTTTTTATTTCTCTGCTCAGGAATCACTCTATCCTTCGGATACCCCTGTCCGCTTTCGCAGGAGAATAACTTCTCGAAAATATAAGAAAGATTCAGCTCTGCACCCCAGCCGAAGCCTTTGGCAAAAGGAAGAGCAATCGCATTACCATCGTTGATCTGAGCAAACATATAAGCATCTGAAGGGTCTACAATATGTCCGCACAGCACTCCCGGGAAGGAATTGCAGGCGAGCATAGCGCCTTCTCCCGTACCGCAGCCGGTCACCACATAGTCAACTGCTCCCGCTTGAAGAAGCACTGCTGCGAGAATACCATTTTGCACATAAGTAAGAACATTCGGGTCCTCCGCACTGTACATTCCATAATTATATACTTCATGACCGAGTGGCTCCACTGCATTTTTCAAAGTATCATAAATCAATTCATTCTTAGCCGCCTGGCTGTTTTCATTAATTAAAGCTATTTTCATTTTTCTAATTTACTCCTTTCCAAGTATTCTTACGGTCTGCGCAATAAATGCGCAGACCTACTGAATAGCTACCCTATCGTTATCAATTACTGAGGTTGTTTACCGATATACGCAAGAATACCACCATCCACATAAAGCACATGACCGTTTACAAAGTCAGATGCATCGGAAGCCAGGAATACCGCAGGTCCTTCCAAGTCTTCCGCTTCTCCCCAGCGCGCTGCCGGAGTCTTTGCAATAATAAACTGATCAAAAGGATGTCTTGAGCCATCAGGCTGAGTCTCACGAAGAGGTGCTGTCTGAGGTGTAGCGATATAACCGGGACCAATGCCGTTACACTGAATATTGAACTCACCATATTCGGAAGCAATATTCTTAGTGAGCATTTTAAGCCCTCCCTTAGCAGCCGCATAGGCGGATACCGTCTCACGTCCAAGCTCGCTCATCATGGAACAGATATTTATGATCTTACCGTGCCCCTTCTTAATCATACTGGGGATTACTGCTTTAGAAACAATAAAGGGGGCATTCAGATCTACATCGATTACCTGGCGGAATTCTGCTGCTGTCATATCACACATAGGAACGCGTTTGATAATTCCCGCATTATTCACAAGGATGTCGATCACTCCTACTTCCTTTTCGATGAGAGTCACCATCTCTTGTACCTGATCTTCGTTCGTTACATCACATACATAGCCGTGAGCTTTAATTCCTATTTCTTCATAAGCTGCAAGGCCCTTATCTACTAATTCCTGCTTAATATCATTAAATACAATCGTTGCTCCTGCTTCTGCATAAGCGGAGGCAATTGCAAAACCAATTCCGTAAGAAGCTCCTGTTACTAACGCAACTCTGCCTTCCAGTGAAAACTTATTCATTACTGTACTCATATCCTTTTCTCCTTTTCCGACCAATCGATTTGTTTCATATAATCTATCGTAAATCCTTCATGGCTACTCCGTCCATGTCATCAAATGCCTGATTTTCACCTACCATTCCCCAGATAAAAGTATATGCTCTGGAGCCGCTGCCGGAGTGAATAGACCAGCTCGGTGATATTACTGCTTCTTCATTTCTCATTACAATATGTCTCGTTTCGTCTGGTTCCCCCATATAATGCATAACGAAGGCATCCTGCTGCATCTCGAAATAGAGATATACCTCCATACGTCTGTCATGAGTGTGACAAGGCATCGTATTCCATACGCTTCCCGGCTCAAGCTTAGTCATTCCCATAACTAGCTGGCAGCTCTCCACCTGCCCCGGAAGTATATATTTGCAAATGACTCTATGGTTGGCATCCTCTAAGCAGCCTAATTCCACTTTATTTTCATCCTTTACGATAACCACACCTTCTTCGGGTTCTCCCTCAGGTCTAATCAATACGGTAGGATAAGACTTATGGGCTGGCGCACTGTTGATGTAGAATTTCGCAGGATTGGATACATCTTTACTTGCAAAAAAGATATCCTTCGCGCCCATTCCTATATACATACCCTCTTTGAAGCCTACCTTATAACACTTTCCATCAACGATGATCGTACCTGCACCACCGATATTAATTACGCCCATTTCCCTTCTTTGCAGAAAATATTCTGCCCGCAGTTCATCTCCTGCTGTCAGTTCTAATTCCTTGGAAACCGGAGTTGCCGACCCCGTAATAATTCGGTCAATATGGCTGTATACAAGCTTAATCTCGTCTGCTTTAAATAAATCCTGAATCAGGAATTCTTCCCTTAGTCTCTCCGTCGTATAGTGTTTCACATCTCTTGGTGAAACTGCCGTTCTAAGTTCCATGCTTTTCCCTCCCTTTCTTCTCAACATGTAACATCTACTATCCTTTGTGACCTCATCTTATCATACTGTTTATCCCAATTCTTGTCTTTTGTTTTCACAAATGTTGCAAATATTGAACACAGCGCTTATAATAGAGCTCAAGGTAAGTGGAATATAAGACATTAGGGAAAGGAATTGAATTTATGAAGGAATTTACATCGTGTAAAATGGCAACTCAGCATTGCATTACGAATAAATATTTTGCTCTTGCTCATCTTTACAGCGATGAGAAGACGATGGATATGCATATTCATGACTGCTGTGAAATCTATTATTCAATATCCGGCGGGAAGCAATTTCTAATTGACAACCAATTCTATGATATTGAACCCGGAGATATTTTCTTTATTAACCAATATGAAAGTCACTATTTGACCCAGGTGGATACGGGTATTCATGAACGAATTGTTATTTCTGTTCATCCTGATTATCTGCGGGAGCTTTCTTCCGCTCATACTGATTTAAGCTATTGCTTCACTCATAGATTCGATGGATTTCCCCATAAGCTCCATTTGGATTCCGAAATGAGCAAACGTTTCATCTATTTAATACATAAAATAGCCGATAGCGAAGGCTTCGGCTATGATTTGATGGAACGTGCTATGTTTACAGACCTCATGGTTTTTTTGAATCGAAGCTTTTATGAATTCTGCCATAGTAAACCTATGGAAGAGGCCGTGGTTACCAATCATGCACAAGTAGATGATATGCTTACTTACATCAATAGAAATATCTCTGAGGACCTTACTTTGGAAACCCTTTCTTCGCATTTTCATTTAAGTTCTTCTTATTTGTGCCGTATTTTCAAGTCCACCACCGGAACCACCATCAATAAGTATATTACCGCACGAAGAATTACCATCGCCAAATCCTTATTAAATGAAGGACTTTCCGTCACGGAAGCCTGTGACAGATGCGGCTTCAACGATTACAGTAACTTCTTAAAGTCCTTTACTAAGGCAGTGGGCATATCCCCGAAGAAATATGCCCAATTCAACTCTTAATATAACTGTTCAGTACCTTCACAGTTATCTCTGAACTATGAGACAGAATATAAACCACGCCTTTTATCGGCCGTGGCTGTATGCCGCTGTTACTTCTGTCACTATTTCATTCCTTCCTCCGTCATCTGGAAATCTTCACAGCCTCTGCGCACATAGGCATAGCCATTAATATAAAAAGACAGCATCCTGGCAGATGAACTTTTGACAGATGCGGAAAAGATGGACTCTATCTCCCAGAACTTAATGGAAAATATGAATACACTAGAAAAGAAAATGGGACATTTTATAGTAGAATAAAATGAATCTTCGCCCGAACCTAGCAACACACAGTAAAAAATATTTACAAAACAACATTTGTAATATATAATTACCAAAGAGTTTCCTATACGGTGTTTGTTTACAAGCGCTTTAGCGGGAAGCTCTTTTACTATGACGAAGGAGAAACTGACTGAAATGAAGAAAATACTCGCCTCTTTAACAAAATATCTATCCGGACTTGGCATGCGCCGAATTCTATGCACGCTCATTGGTAATACTCTGCTTGGAGTCGGGGTTGCTTTTTACCGTCATGCCTCATTGGGCAACGATCCTTTTTCTTCCATGACATTATCTTTATCCATGCTCACCCCTTTGAATTACGGAACCTTTCTTTTATTCTTTAATTTATTTCTTTTTAGCTTTCAGTTTTTTTTCGGTAAAAAATACATCGGAATCGGAACGTTAGTAAATTGGGTTCTGGTTGGCTATGCAGCAGACTTATTCATGTATTTAGATAATCGTTTCGTTACACTTCCTGGTACTTATCCGGTTCGAATGATCGTTTTATTATTTGCTATTCTTATATCGGCAATGGGCGTGTCCCTCTATCAGACTTCAGCCTCCGGTATTGCTCCTTTTGATTACCTTTCATTGGGATTAGCAGAACGGACACGCATCCCTTATTATTTCTGTCGAATCGCCTGTGATGGAACCACAGTAATTATAGCCCTTATAGCCGGTGGATTAGCCAATAAGTTAGTCGGTATCGGAACCCTTCTTACTGTTTTACTACTTGGGCCCTTTATACAACTTTTTACAAGAACTATTTCAAAAAATATACTAAAACGAGTTTAAAATCCAAAAATATTGCAGATATTGAATATGCATATTATAATAAAATGATACCAGGGTCAAACGATCATGTGTTTCATGCTTGTATGAAAAAACATGACTTTGAGACCCGCAAAACATGAGAAAAGGAACGGGCATAGAAAATCATGAAAGAATTCATGTCTAACAAGGAAGCGCTTCAGCATTGCATTGCCAATAAACATTTTTCTCTCGCGCATCTTTACAGCGATGAGAAGCCTTTGGACATGCATATTCATGATTGCTATGAAATTTACTATTCCATATCCGGAGGAAAACAATTTCTCATCGATAATCGTTTTTATACGATTGAACCGGGGGATATCTTCTTTATTAATCAATATGAAAGTCATCATTTGACACAGATAGATGCCCGAATCCATGAAAGGATTGTCATCTCTATCCACCCCGATTATTTAAGCAGTATCTCTTCTGCTATCACTGATTTAGGTCATTGCTTTACTCACAGGGATACTGAATACCCACATAAATTTCATCTCGACCCTGATTTAGGCACTCGTTTTATTTATCTTATACACAAAATAGCTGCTGCAGAAGGATTTGGCACAGACTTAACAGAGCGTTCTGCTCTTACAGAACTTATGATATTTTTAAATAGGTTTTTTAATGAGTCCCGTTTCCTCACTTGTAACCAGGCAGTCACCACCAATCATGCGCAGGTGGATGATATTCTTTCTTATATCAATCAGCATATTTCTGAAGATTTGACATTGGAGAAGCTTTCCGAATACTTTTACTTAAGCAGTTCCTATTTATGCCGTATTTTTAAGTCCACCACAGGCACTACCATTAACAAATATATAACTGCAAGAAGAATCACTATCGCAAAGTCCTTGTTAAACGAAGGATGCTCAGTGACTGAAACTTATGAAAAATGCGGCTTTAACGACTACAGTAATTTTTTGAAGGCATTCACCAAAGCCGTGGGAATATCCCCGAAGAAATACGCTCAGTTTCATTCCTAATTTATGAAACAATTTGAGAGGAGAACTCCATTATGAAGCGAATACTTTTATTAACAATGCTCTGTTTCTTGTTAACAGGCTGTGGAAAAGAAGAAAAAACAGAGCAAACAAAATATACGCCAATCACTGCCGATGAAGCAAAAACAATCATCGATGGTGAAGACGAATATATTCTTTTGGATGTCCGTACACAGACAGAGTATGAAGAAGGGCATATCGAAGGCGCCTACTTAATACCCGACAACGAAATTAATGTAAGAGCTGAGGACGAGCTTGCAGACAAAGACACAACCATTTTAGTCTATTGCCGCAGCGGACGCCGAAGTAAATTGGCGGCACAGAGCTTAGCTGATCTCGGTTACACTAATGTATATGAATTCGGCGGTATTATCGACTGGCCTTATGAAACGGTTAAATAGAATTCGTCTTATAGCTCCACCTTGCAATTTCAGCGATTAATTCCAGAGGTAGAGGCTTATTGTGCGGAAGCTGTAATGAGCCTTTACTCGTCTTATACTCTGCGAGCCTTTCTGCAAAATACACCATGGCTTCTGCTCCAGGGTAGATTCCTATGTGATTTTTAAAGGATGCAAAATGGATAATATTATGTTTTTTCCAATAAGTTGGCATCTTCCACGATATCCGCTCCTGAGCATCCGGAATCGCTGTGCGAATTGTATCCCTCACCTGATTCAAAAGAGGCCGAATATTCTCAGGCTGTCCCGCAATGTACTCGTCAATTGTTCTTAGTATTTCTCCATCATTATTATCTTGATTTCTACTATTTTCTTTTTCTTTCATTTGTTGTCTCCTTTATCAATCTTAAAATTATACCATCTTTATAGAAATATCGTCCACATATATTGACCGAATAGCAATGATACTATACACAAATATATTGACAATCACAAAGTGAATACTTATTATTACCTATGTTATGATGTTGGGGTCAAAAGGTATTTTTCCCCATGATACCGGTAAAGGAGAATCAACAGCTATGCAACTTATTTACAAAACTCCCTCAGCCCAAGACTATATAAGCCTTAGATTGCGTTCCGGGATGGGAAATAAGGACTTAGGAAGAAGTCAGATCGCCTTGGATAATTCATTGTTCACGGTATCTTTATATGATGAAGGAATTTTAATTGCGTTTGGAAGAATCGTTGGCGATGGAGGCATCACCTATGTAGTAAGCGATATTATGGTGGATAAGGATTATCAAAGAAAAGGCTATGCAGAAGAAATTATGAAAGCCATAGATAACTACTTCGATAAGCACGCCCATGAAGACAGTTATATATGCCTGATAGCAAATTATCCTGCTGACTTGCTGTACCATAAGCACCATTTTGAATATTTACCGGAAGATAAATGCGGAATGCTAAGAAATCAACTTACAAAATAAAAAATAACTACCCCCTCTGATTTGAGCTGGGTAGTTATTTTTATATCTCTTTTGTTATATTGCCATTTTTATTTCATCTTCACATGTACAGAACTCTATCTTCTCAAGAAGCTTTTCCCATGCTTCCGTATCTTCCGTATGTGTTCTTAGCTCCAGAACCTTCCTAAGTCCAAATCCAAGAAGACCGAGCACAGACTTCCCATCGATGATACGACTTCCACACTGCAAGTCGATATTAGAGGGAAAGTTCTCCACCGCTCTAATATATCTCTCACATTCCTCCATTGAATTAAAAACTACTTTTACCGATTCCACCTTCTCTTCCTACCTTTCATAATGTAAACTACACCCCAATATTATTTCCTTTTACTGCTAATTTTATTCATCTTACCATATTTGTATATAAAAAGAGTGAACAATCTTTGACAAAATACTTAATAATTTATTATTTTTATCTTCAAATCTTATTTAAGGGGAATTATCGTAACTGTGAAGATACTGAACAGTTACGAATCATCTTTCTTTTTCGCTATCATCATCACTTGATATACTGGTTTTCCTATTAATAACATAATTAAAAAATTACAGATTCCATGCCATACATCCCAGGTCAAACCGCTAATCCAATATGCTAACGCATAGGAATGATCCACAGGAAGATAAGCAATAGCGAATAAAGATCCGAATATCAGTCCGAAAACTCCCGAAGCAATAGCCCAAAGTACGAATTCCTCCCCCAGGAAGCGCTTCAACAGAAGAACAAAGAGGCAAAGAAGAGGCCACACATAGAGATAGGATACCCACCAAATGCCAAATCCCCATTGTATTAATTCGAACATATTGAATACGGTAATTATAATAAAAGTCTCTGCTCCGAATACAAGTGTATAAATGATGATCAAGAAAGAGACTAACTCCACATTCGGAAGAAATTCCAGTGCCACCTTGGCAACATAGAGAACTGCACTCAAAAGTGCTATTCTCGTTATTTTTTTAATTGGCATTTGTTCCCGCCTTTCCGTAGCCTGGCATTACCAGCCTTGCGTTAGAACAAAGCTATAGATTTCTCCATCCTGCAAGGGTATTTCATCTGCTCCGATAGTCGCTGCTTCACCGTTTACCATCACACACCACCAATATTGGTTATCCACATCCTCTTGCATTCCACCGAATCCGGTGATATAAATGCCATAATCGGATTCTTGCCATTCACAATCCTCAAAGCTACGCATAAAACTGCCTAAGTATTCTTCTTCGGACGTACACTCTGTTGTTTCCGAATATCCATCCCGCTCAGAAGTCACTATCACTTGAAAGTTCTTCACACCTTCCTGCCCGGGACGGTAATTCAAGAGACCTGCAGCAATTCCTGCCACTGCTATTACAACGGCAAAAACCGCCACTAGCATAATTTTTTGTTTTTTAGTCCATTGTTTCATTTTTCTCCTTCCTCTCTTACCAGAGATAGGCGAAACATCGCTTCACCTATTAATTAATTGATTCCAGTAAGTCTTAGGACTTTGCTTCTATCGATTTACCCGCCTTCTCATACATCTGAAATATATCCCTTGTACAATGGCATCTTGGGCAAGCCGTCCGCATCACCTCAGAGTAAGCTGTCAATGATTCTCACATTGTTCCTTATTAAGCAGAACGCATAATATTTTAAAAATATTACACATTCTTATACGCTGAAATCTAATTTCTTATTTTATCACCGATTCCAATTATTAGCCAGCTATTTTCATACTATATGGCTGCGCATTTTCATACTATATGGCTGCGCATCAATCGGTTATTTAATAGGAGCACTTTCCTAATTAAATAAAATAAATCCCCTAAGAGCAATTGCTCCCAGGGGATATTTCCAACTACATCTGTAACTGTTCAGTACCCTCACAGTTACCTGTATCTATATTAATATTAAGTTCCGAATTGCTTCAGAATTATAATCTCTTCAGCAATTCTTCCCTCTGCGCTTCGTATCCCGGCTTACCGAGAAGGGCGAACATATTCTTCTTATAGCTTTCTACACCCGGCTGATCGAAAGGATTTACTCCAAGCAGATATCCGCTTACACCACATGCGAACTCGAAGAAGTAAAATAGTTCACCGAGGTAGAACTCGTTTACCTCAGGTACATTTATAATCAAGTTAGGAACATTTCCATCGGTATGTGCGAGAATCGTTCCATTCATGGCGCTCTTATTCACGAAATCCACGGTCTTACCTGCAAGATAATTAAGTCCATCCAAGTCTACCGGCTCTGTACCGAGTATGATTTCTTCTCTGCTCGTTTCGATATTAATTACCGTCTCGAAAAGGGTTCTTGAACCATCCTGAATAAACTGTCCCATAGAATGTAAATCTGCAGTAAGGTCTACACTTGCAGGGAAGATACCCTTTTGGTCTTTTCCTTCGCTCTCACCGTACAACTGTTTCCACCATTCAGAAACAAAATGTACACAAGGCTCATAGTTAGCCAGAATCTCTATTGTCTTGCCTTTTCTTAATAAGATATTACGAAGGGCAGCATACTTCAATGCCTCGTTGTCCTCAAAGGAGGATTCTAGCGCACTCTTTCTTGCACTTGCCGCACCTTCCATCAAAAGGTCAATATCCGCTCCGCTAACTGCTATCGGAAGTAATCCTACTGCGGTGAGTACAGAGAAACGTCCGCCTACATCATCAGGAACAACGAAGGATTCGTAGCCTTCCTCTGTAGCAAGGCTCTTAAGAGAACCTCTCGACTTATCAGTAGTAGCGTAGATTCTCTTTGCCGCTTCGGCCTTACCATATTTCTTTTCCATCATTTCTTTGAATACGCGGAATGCAATAGCAGGCTCTGTAGTCGTTCCGGATTTACTTATCATATTGATGGAGAAATCTCTATCTCCGATTACATCCATAAGATGTTTAATATATGTGGAACTGATAGAATTACCTACGAAATAAATCTCAGGTGTCTTTCTAACAGACTTATCCACCGAATTGTAAAAACTGTGTCTTAAAAACTCGATAGCTGCCCTGGCTCCCAAATAGGAACCGCCAATACCGATAACAAGAAGTACCTCTGAATCAGCCTGAATCTTAGCAGCCGCCTTTTTAATTCTATCAAATTCTTCTTTATCATAGTTTACCGGCAAATCAATCCATCCGAGGAAATCATTACCCGCACCTGTCTTGGAAACTAGAACTTCCTTTGCATCCAATGTCAGCTTCTTCATAAGTTCCACTTCGTTGTCACTTATAAACTGTGAAGCCTTGGAATAATCAAATGTAACTTTATTACTCATTTGTTTCGCTCCTTTATCCGCCCGGTTCAGTGTTTCCCGGGTTTATATTCGTAATATATTGGGTGGTCACGTTAAGTTTAGCAAAGTTGAATTTCTTTTTCAAGAGAAACATTCACACAGATAGCGTAAATTTACTGTAGGATTTAATTGGGTAGAGAATCCCCTTGATGTGTTTTAGATTTAACCTCTTTTCACAATATACCTACTTTCTATTCTTTTTACAATCCCCAAATGTGGTTTTTAAAATAAGCTATCTTTTTCACTTCTGGAAAGGGAATGCTATGAGTTATCCTTTCTACATAGCGTTGTTCCTCTGTCAGTCGCTTGCTTTCCGATCGAAACATCTCGCTGCTTAAATAGATTCTTTCTTCTGTACCCACTGCCATGGGCAACTCCTGCTTTTGCATTCTCACCAACTCCAACATATTTCCTTTGTTTGCTTTATAAATCCTTAGCTTTGCCATTTGGTGAACTCCATGCTTACTCCACCCTAATGGTCTGGAACTCATCCTGTCTGCGTAGATATGGCTCACATGTCCTTCTGCACTGCATCCCACTTGTGTTTCTTTATTTCTCAAACCCTGCATGATCCCATCCCAATGCCCTAGGATATAAGCCATACTACTTTCTACCTTTTTCCTTTGTGCTTCGTTTTCTGTTATATTCAGGATTTTTTCAAAGGTCTCGGATGCCATCCATTTCGCTCTCTTGTGTATGGCACCATACAGTTCACTTCTTGCATCCTCTGACGAATCCATTAAATGCGAAGTTGCTGCTGTGATATATTTCTGCATATGGAATTTATCCAGTACGAAGGTTGATCCGGCTATAAATTTACGTCCGCTTTTTATCCAGGCTGCACCATCTCCATTAATATAAATCTGTTTTATGGCATCCATGTCATAGGTGGCGCTGATATACTCATAAATCTCTCGCCAGAACTGTTCTACTCCTTTGCTTCCCTCATATATGCCCCCAAAGTACTTCGGATTGATCAGCTTAAACCTTTCGCTTTTAGGCGCTTCTGATTCCGCACCTTCATATACATAGGCTATTTTAGGCATACTGGTGTTGCTTCGAGGTTTCGTGATATCTCCCTTTTTCTCGAGATACTGCAATGACACATGATCTTCATCTGCATCAATATAAAGATAGGAAACCTGTTTTTTATTCTCTATTTTTTCTGGTTTTGTATGAAATTTCAGATCATGTATCTTATTTTTTACTGTCTGTTTGCTGACTTTTTCGGAAAGACTGGCTCTGATTCCTCCTTTGCGATAGCTACTGTCGACCGCTTCCTCAAGCATCTGCGCCTGTGCATCTTCTGTCATCCTTACATGGCTTTCTAATCCCATGATCCGATCTAGCAGATATTCACAGGCTCCAGTCTTCTTGTTCTTAAACAGTGTCTTGCAATATCTCACAGTTCCAAGGCTGGTAATCAGGGATGTTTCATCTCGTCTGCTTATGACCCAGTTTCTCCTTCTGTATCCGCTGTTTCTCAGTTCTTCATCCATACTTTCAAAAGTCTCCGCAATCATGTCCAGTCCTAACTGTACTACACTATCTGTAATTCCATAGATAAACTCTGCTTGTTGTTGAGGATCTTTCAAAAACTTTTCCAGAACTCCTGTTAAATTTTTTGCCCCATTTTCTTCAAACTGTTGTATACTTTTAATCATAGAGAGCACCTTCCTTTGTGTCCGATTTTTTCTTAGTCGTTAAAATCATAACACAAAGAGGCGTTCTCTTTTTATTCAATTAATATCCTACAAAAACTTTACCCTAGCATTCACACATGACCCGCGCTATACAAAGAATTCCCGAAGCAGCTCTTCCAGCTCTTGCTTTTCTTTATGAGAAAATGCAGGAGTTTTTTTCTGGGGAACACGCTCCTTTCTCTCTTCTGTTTCATCTTTTGAGCTTGTTTCCGCTTCCCCACGCCTTGGGGCAAGACCGATTTCTTCACGTAAGGCGCAGATATCACGATTCACTTGCTTATCAGGCTTGTCCTCCTTCTTAATAGTATCCCCACCGGTAATCTCAGCCCAGTCGATAGCGGATTGGCGCAGCTTATTGACCATATGATTTTCCAGATAGTCCACAAGGTTGATTTTCAGCCGTTCTCTTTTCCCCTGTATATCCACAAGCCCGGAAATAGAGAAAAATACATATAATCCCAAAAAACTGACAATATAATAAGGAAGTACCTTGCCTACCGTTTCCCCGTGCATAATCTCTCGGCAAGCACCGCCGCCTGCAACAGCAACTGACAGAAGCATAAGCTGACCGGATAAGTGTTTAATACTCGTTAACGATATCCCCATAAAGGACATCTTCGCCATGAACTTATCCACAAACACTGGAATATTCGATACACCTTCATTTAACTGATAGCAATTGGCGAACTTTAACTTACATTGTTTTAGTAATTTATTTCCCGTAGAAGACATGTTTTCTGTCTCTTTTATCATCCTTCGGTATATCACTCCTGCCATGACCTGGCATAGAATGCTCAATAGCAGCAATAGAAAAAAAGCACCGCTGAGAAGTTTATTCTCCAAAAAGACCTCAAACATGAACTGCCTCCCTTTCCTAACTTGAATACAATAACCTCGTCTTAGAAACTAAGTATTAATTATAACTATTAATTCAAATATTATAAACAAAACCCTGTCGCATCTCAATAGAATGTACGGTGTAAGGCATTGCGAATTTCGACACGTGAAGGAAACCACTGGAAAATTAGTTTCTTCTCTGCTATAATTGTTTCATATGTTTACGAAAGGCATGGTTACTTAAGATGAAATATCAGCCAAAGGGCGTATGCCCCTCATCCATAGATGTTGAACTAAGTGATGACATTATACAATCCGTTTCCTTTACAGGCGGATGCAACGGTAATTTACAGGGAATCTCCAAGCTAGTAGAAGGAATGAAGGCACAGGATGCTATCGAACGGTTACAGGGAATCACCTGCGGCCATAGGGTAACCTCCTGCCCAGATCAACTTGCAAACGCACTTACAGCCATGATAAGTAATAAGTGAACATCATCAAAGGTGATTTTAACGGATTTTCCATGTGACAGTGAGGATACTGAACAGTCACATTTGTGACGGTGAGAGGATCGAACTGTTACGAACTGAGTAATTAAGTCGGGAGGCATTTTATCAATGGCAAAAAGAATCGTACTTACCGGTGGAGGAACAGCCGGACATGTAACTCCTAATATTGCGTTAATCCCGAGACTCCGGGAGCTGGATTATGAAATATATTATATAGGTTCATACGAAGGTATAGAGAAGAAATTAATTGAAGATTTTGATATTCCGTACTTCGGGATAGCTACCGGTAAGTTCCGTCGATATTTCGACCCCAAGAACTTTACCGATCCTTTCCGCGTTATGAAGGGCTACTCAGAGGCTAAAAAATATCTAAAAGATATTGCACCCGATATTGTTTTCTCCAAAGGCGGATTCGTTAGTGTTCCCGTCGTTCGGGCTGCCGCCTCCCTCGACATTCCTTGCATTATTCATGAATCGGATATGACACCGGGACTTGCCAATAAGCTCTGCATTCCTGTTGCGGATAAAATATGCTGTAACTTTCCGGAGACCATTCAAATGCTTCCGGAAGGAAAAGCGGTACTCACCGGCTCTCCAATACGGGAAGAGCTTGCCAGAGGCAATCGTATTGCAGCCTATGATATATGTAAATTTACTGCGAATAAGCCTGTCATAATGGTAATTGGAGGCAGCCTCGGAGCAGAGGCAATCAATAAAACGGTACGCGATGCCCTTCCTAAGCTTTTACAGGACTTTCAAGTGGTTCATATCTGTGGCAAGGATAAGGTCGATAATCTAATGTTGAATATTCAAGGCTATAAGCAATTTGAATATGTGAAATCAGAACTTAAGGATATCTTCGCAATGGCAGATGTGGTCGTATCGAGAGCAGGTGCTAATTCTATCTGCGAACTCTTGGCTTTAAAAAAGCCAAACCTTCTCATTCCTCTTTCCGCTCACAGTAGCCGGGGTGATCAGATTTTAAATGCGAAGTCTTTCGAATCTCAAGGTTTCAGTCTTGTTATCGACGAAGATTATTTAACGGAAAATCTATTAGTAGAAAGAATACACGAACTTTATTTTACAAGACAGACATATAGCGATGCGATGAGTAAGAGCAGCCAGCTTAACTCCATCCGCACGATTACAGATTTAATTGAAGCTACCCGCCACTCTTAAGAGCTTCCTAATGAAAACTCTGGGCGAAGAATCATAAAAGATTCTTCGCCCTAAATTTTGTGAGTACTGCAAGTACCAAAATATAGTTTTATCGCATTTTGTGTGCATATAGGTTACAGTTTAACCTAAGGCTGAACTGTAATCCAACTATTAATAAGCTCTTCATTGTTATTCATCCAATTACGGGCTGCATCCAGCGGCTCACCGTCGTACTCTTCAATCTCTCCCATCAAATCGCCTAATTCGCCTTCTGACATTTTAAAGTTCTTGATAAATTCTACGACTTCCGGCATGTCTTCTTCCAAGCCTTTTCTGGAATATTTATAAATATTCTCAACCTCACCAAATACTCCCTTAGGATCTTCCAGAACCTTCAAATCCCATTTTGCGAACTTCCAGTGAGGTGCCCAGCCGGTCACTACGATAGGGTTATTTGCATCAATTGCTTTTCCCAAGGCTGCTGTCATAGTCGGTCCGCTGCCCGTCAGAAGCTTATAATCGAGTTCATACTCTTCCAGTGCTTTTTCCGCTGCCACCATCAAGCCGGCCCCCGCATCAATTCCTACAATTTCACCTTCGAAGATATCCTTATTCTCATTGAGTTCTTCTATGCTGTCAATTTCAACATAAGAGGGGACGATTAGCCCCAGAAGTGCATTTTCATAGACAATACCCAGATCTACTATATCATCACCATATTTTTCAAGATAACTTTCATGGGTTATGGGAAGCCATACGTCCAGAAAGGCATCGGTATTTCCGCTGGCAACAGAAGCGAATACGGGTGCAGCATCTGCCATAGTCAGATCTACTTTATATCCCATTTTATCCTCCAACACTGCTGCTGCAAGGTTCGTCATCGCTATCCCTTCTGCCCAATTGACATAAGCCAGCTTAACAGTGCCTTTCGAGCCGGCATCTTCATTATTACCGCAACCTATAAGAGTTATTGCCGTCAATGATACTGCTATTATTGCTCCAATTATTTTTTTAAACATAACTTCCTCCTATTTTCTCATTTTATTGTAACAGTTCGGTATCCTTACAGTTACATTTTATTTATGATTAGAACGTTCGCTTAATATTCTTTTAACAAATGCTTTCCCCGACTTTTGAGAAGCTGAACCGAGGCATTGTGTCATACGGTCAAGCAGCATCGCCATAATAACTACTGCAAGTCCTCCCTCGAATCCTTTTCCGATATTCATCTGTGTAATGCCTTCATAAACAGTTTTTCCAAGGCCGTCAGCCCCAATCATAGCAGAGATAACTACCATGGAAAGAGATAGCATAATCGTTTGGTTCAGTCCTGCCATAATCGTAGGAATCGCAAGGGGAATTCGTACTTTAAAAAGCAATTGTGACGGGGTTGAACCAAAGGATCTTGCTGCCTCTACTACATCCGCAGGCACTTGGCGTATTCCAAGATTTGTCAAGCGTACAATAGGCGGCATGGCGAAGATAATCGTGGCCACTGCACCAGGTACTGTTCCCAAATCGAAAAAGTACACAGCAGGAATCAGATATACAAAGGCTGGCATTGTCTGCATAAAATCCAATATCGGCCGTATAATCTTATTTGCCGTATCGCTCTTTGACATTACAATACCCAGAGGCAGACCTACTACTAACGCTATCAACGTAGAAGCACTTACTAAAGCGAGTGTCTGCATCGTTTTATCCCAAAGATTTAAATTAGCAATGAGAAAGAGACCAATTCCGGTGAAAATCGCAAGTCCTTTTCCGGCGATCCACCATGCCAAAAAGGCGACTATAATTATGAAAACAACGACCGGAATAGCTGAAAGGAGCCAGCTTGTGCCATCAATAATTCCAGAAAGAGCTTCCTTAATTGCTGCAAAGAAACCACTGAAATTCTTAGTCATCCAATCAATACCTTTTTCTACAAAGTCCCCTATAGGGATTTTTCCATTAAACGGCATAGTCTTCCCTCCCTTCTCCGGCAATCCCGACAAGAACGGCAGACTTCACAATAATTCCTTTTAATTTCTTATCCTCATCCACTACAGCAATAGGATAACTTGAATGCAAAAATAATGGGATAATTTCATCAATTGATGATTCGAGGCTTACCGTTTCAATATTAGTGTGAATAATAGATTCCAGTTCTTCTTTACCTTCTTTCATAAGTGAGGATACCTGATCGATAGTAACAATCCCCAGTAAAGCATTACTTTTATCTGTGACGAAAAGACTAGAGATACCTAAGTCTTTCATTCTACGGGCAGCCGTGCGGATTCCAGATTTTTCAAGAACGAGTGCTTCCGCGTTACGCATAATTGCAGAAGCTGTAATAATTTTTGCGCGGTTTACATCTTGCGTGAACTTACGGACATAATCATCAGCAGGATTTTGAAGAATTTCTTCAGCAGCACCGATCTGAACGATATTTCCGTCTTTCATAATTGCAATTCTATCACCAATTTTCAGAGCTTCATCCAAATCGTGTGTAATGAATATTATTGTCTTTTTCATTTTTCCCTGCAAAGACAGGAGCTCATTTTGCATATCCTTACGAATCAACGGATCCAGAGCACTAAATGCCTCATCCATCAGAAGAATATCCGCTTCTATAGCAAGGGCTCTTGCAAGACCTACTCTTTGCTGCATACCGCCCGACAATTCCTTTGGCATTGCATTATCATAGCCCTTTAATCCTACGATCTCCAGCATCTCCTGCGCCTTTTTCTTTCGTACTTCCGATGCCACATCCTGTATTTCCAATCCAAATGCTACATTCTCCAGTACCGTTTTATGCGGTAAAAGTGCAAAGTTCTGGAAAACCATAGCTACCTTTTTCCTTCGTACTTCACGCAGTTGGGCGGCAGATGCCTTGGCAATATCCTGGCCATCAATGAAAACACTGCCTGCTGTTGGCTCTATTAAACGGTTCAAACAACGGATAAGCGTGGACTTCCCACTACCTGAGAGACCCATTACAACGAAGATTTCCCCCTCCTCCACTGTAAATGATGCATTATTTACACCAACGCTATGCTTGTGTTTTCTTAATATCTTACCTTTGTTCATGCCTCCCTCCAACATGGGAATTACTTGTCTGGGCGAAGATCCAAATATCTTATATAGACCTTTGACTTCAACTTTTGGCATATATATCCTCCTTTTTACAAAGTAACAACACTATAATATATTCAGGTTGTCTCTTTGTATGCTAACACAGATAAAATTGTATGTCAAATTTGGAACAAAACAAAAGACTGTTGCTTTATGTCCCAAATTGGTCGCAAAACAACAGCCTTTATCTTATTAAATTATTTATTTTGAATACAAGAAACTTCTCACTCTCTCATGGCAATTTTCATCACCTACATAATAGAGTATGTCTCCCAGTGAGATTACCGCATACGGTCCAGGTGATATAATAATCTCTTCTCCGCGCCGAATTGCTATAATGGTAGCTGTCGTATTGTGCCAGAAGTTACTTTCTGAAAGATTCTGTCCAATATAAGATGCCTCTTGTGTAATCGAAATTTCAAAAGGTGAAAATGGATTAACAACACGGAATCTTTCTGTCTTGTACATTAATTCAGATACCATCGTTTTTAGTTCGGCACTCTGGGTAATTTGCTGCTCTATATTATTCAAAATATGTTTTTTCAATTCACTCATCTGACTGACTGAATCGAATTTATTAATGAAATCTACAGCCAGCTTCCTGGATTTTATAAGAACGCCGCTGCCTTTTGTGATTTCCACAATTTTCATATCGGATAAAACGTATACTGCACGCCTTGCCGTCTCAGAGGAAACCCCATATTGGCTGGCTAATGCGGAGCGGACATATATCTTTTCGCCCTCCGCATAATCACCACATGCAATCTTTGTTGCAATATCTGCAGCAATCTGCTGGTATTTCGGTATGTCAATTTTCATATGAAACCTCTAATATTATATAACTGTTCAGTCCCCTCACAGTTACATAAGCAAAATTTGCTTTATGAAAATCCATTAAAATCACCTTCAGTGATGGGATTTTCACTTATTCTTTCCACTCATTCTTACGGTCAGCGCAACAAATGCGCAGACCTACTGAACAGTTATAATATTACTTTTATTCTAACACTTATATCTCTATCATTTCATATTCTGCGTTTCCTATACCTATCTTTACGGCATGTTCTATGGAAGACTTCCAATTGGTGGCCGGAGCAGAATCTATAAAATGATCATGATGAACGTGAGGCATGCGGTCCAACTGACTTCCGGCAATAACCGGCTGCTTGTTCACAGCGTCTGCGCAAGCCAGATCCAAAGCGACCGGGTCAAAGGATGCGAACATTCCTACATCGGGTACAATCGGAATATCGTTCTCCGAGTGACAGTCGCAGTTAGGGGATATATCGATTACCAGACTGATATGAAAGTGAGGTCTATCTGAAAGAACTGCCTTGCTATATTCTGCAATCTTTCTATTTAAGATATCATTGGATTCATCTCCCGCAGCTACTATCGCATCCGTCGGACAAACACCGATGCAACGACCACAGCCTACACATTTATCGTGATCTATCGTCGCCTTTCCATTCGTAATTGAAGGTGCATCATGAGCGCATATCTTGATACAGCGGCCACAGCCTATACAGGGATCATGATTAACAGAAGGCTTACCTGCACTGTGCATCTCCATCTTACCTGCTCTGGATCCACAACCCATACCGATATTCTTAAGCGCACCCCCGAAGCCGGTAGCTTCATGACCCTTGAAATGATTAAGTGAAATGAATACGTCTGCATCCATTACTGCACGTCCTATTTTAGCTTCTTTTATGTATTCGCCGCCCTCTACAGGAACTAATTCTTCATCTGTTCCTTTTAATCCATCGGCAATGATAACATGGCAGCCTGTAGAAAATGGAGAAAATCCATTTTGATATGCCGCATCCATATGATCGAGTGCATTTTTACGTCCGCCCACATACAGAGTATTGCAATCGGTCAAAAATGGTTTCCCGCCCAGTTCCTTCACAACCTTTACTACCACTGCCGCATAATTGGGTCTGAGGAATGCCAGGTTTCCCGGCTCACCGAAGTGAATCTTAATTGCCGCATACTTTCTTTCAAAATCAATTTCTCCGATTCCTGCCTTTTTTATTAACCGTTCCAGCTTCTGTGGAAGATTCTCGCTGAACGATGTCTTCATACTTGTGTAATATACTTTTGACTTTTTCATGTTTTCCTCCATTCTACTCTAACGGACACCTGTCTTTTTCATCTTGTGACCAATAATTAAGGTTATAAATTTTATAACTATTCATCAGGTCTGCACATTTGCTGCGCTGACCGTGAGAATACACGGGAAAGTAAGAGAAAATCCATTAAGCACCATTGCTTGTCATTTTTAAGTAATCCATAACATCCAACAGAGAATAGAACTTCCCATAAAGCATGGACTCTATTTCCGGAGTAGGTTCAATGAGATCCGGTACCATAATCGGCTTCATACCGGCACGATAAGCTGAGCGTATTCCGTTTGGAGAATCTTCAATAGCAATGGCATTCGTCGGTGTAACTCCCAACTCCTCGCATGCCATCAAATAAATATCAGGCATTGGCTTGCTATGCTTTACCATATCTCCCGTAATAACAACTCGAAAATAATGAGTAATTTGGGCTTTCTCCAAATGACTCATTACAGTTTTTTTCATTGTGGATGATGCAAGTCCGATAATATATCCTTCCTTATCCAGATAATCGAGTATTTCCATAACTCCTTCTTTTATAGGAAGCCCTTCTTCAAGAAGCCTTTGCTTCATCAATGCACGCACAGTAGTACGGAACTCATCAAAGGGAAACTCCTCCCCATAAAGTTCCTTCATCAGTATTTCCGCATCATTTTTATTCAAACCGACGCAACCTCTCACACCCTCGCTCAAATCGCCAAGGCCCATTGCCTGCCCTACTTCCTCCCAACATCCACAGCTAATTCTTTCCGTATCAAATAATACGCCATCCATGTCAAATATAATTGTATTCGTCATTTTTTCGTCAATAACCTTGCCTTTTCATCCTATTTTGTAGCAGTTCAGTAACACTCACTGTTACGTGAAAATCCATTGGAATCACCTTTAGTAATGGCATTCTCACTTATCTCTTCACATATTCTTACGGTTAACGCAGTATACACGCAGAGCTACTGAATAGTTTTATTATACCCCATAAAATAGAACCTATCAAGGGTATAGGGGGCAAGTGTCATTCATCGAATAGGGTTTTCTCAATAATATCTACTGCACGCTCATTCTCCTGCTGGCAAAGAGAGATTACCTCTTCATCTCCAACTTTTGCCGCTGCTGTCGTATCCGCACCTAACTGAACAAAACTCACATAGCTATCTACTGTCTCAATTCTGGAAGCCTCCACCTTGCCAAGCTCCTGTGGGCGATCCTTATATTTCACCATCAGACTCTCCCTATATTCATTCAGCATTGTCTCCACTTCCGCAATGGAATCCTTTTTAGCTTTAATGATAATCATTCGATCGATATCCGTCTCTATACTTTGCTTCTCCGCGAAGAAATCCTCATACATATCTTCCGTAATTCCAGTCTCTGTCTCCAATTCCTCCTTCGTAAGCTCCTGATCCGGCCAATAATTATCCCCAAGAATCTCAACTACAGCCGTCCTTATTTCCCTCATCGATGCAAATGCAGAACTTTCCGCCTCCTGCACCGGCGGTACTTCTGCCTCCTGTATTTTCACATTCTCACGCTTCACATTCTCCACACTATTTGTATTAGAATCCGACACCGGACCATCCCCACAACCGCTCATCATCGGAGCTGCCAGCAACCAAACCAGCACCGTCATTATCAATGCCGCAGCAAACGAACGCATTTTCATAATTCCCTCCATTTCATCCTTCACTCATTTTTCCACGTCTTCTTACGGTCAGCACAGTAAATGTACAAACCTGTTGAATAGTTACTACTTAATGTAATAGTTATTACTTAATTCACTATCATTATTTCCCACTACAGAAAATTTATCCCATTTCCCAAATCAAAAACTTTCTATCGAACAATACCCTAAAGGTATGTTATAATGTCCGATAGGGCAGAGTTAAGTAGATGTACAAGCACCGACGTGCTTGCACAGGAAGGTGCTTACGCATCTATTTAACGAGCGAAGCGAGCGAAAAAACACTGTTTTTGAGCGCCTGCCCGGCAGATGCCAAGACACCGTTTTTAAACGCCTGCCCGGCAGATGCCAAGACACCGGTTTTGGGCCTGCCCGGCAGGTGCCAAAACACCGTTTGCTAATATTTTTGAAAGGTATCACATTATATGCTTTTTAATTCTTATATTTTTGTTTTTATATTTCTTCCTCTGGTCCTTCTTGGCTGGTATAGTCTGAATAAATTGAAGAAATACGAGTTGGCCAAAGTGTACCTTGCAGGTATGTCCTTATGGTTTTATGGCTATTTCAATACTTATTATCTCCTTGTGATTATTATCAGCATTCTCATTAATTATGCCTTGAGTTATCTGATGACCTTCTCACGGACCAAGTTCACCAACAAAATAGGACTTATTGCAGGTGTTAGTATTAACCTTACTATTCTTTTTTACTTTAAATATTATGATTTTTTCATTGATAATATTAATCATATTTTTCAGGCAGACTTTAATCTGAAGCATATTTTACTACCTTTGGGAATCAGCTTTTTTACCTTTCAGCAGATATCCTTTATTGTCGATAGATGCACCGGAAAGGCAGGGCATTATTCCTTTATTAACTATACGACCTTCGTTACCTTTTTCCCTCAGTTAGTAGCCGGACCTATCGTTCTTTATCATGAGATGATTCCTCAATTCGAGGATTTGAGCAAAAGAAGCTTTCACGTTTCTAACTTTGCCAAGGGCATTTCCCTATTTGTTCTGGGACTCGGGAAGAAAGTTCTCCTGGCCGATGTGCTCGCATTAGTTACCAACTTCGGCTTTGAGCAGACTTACTTTTTGGATACCCCCTCAACTGTCCTCGTCATTCTCGCCTATACCTTCCAGATTTATTTCGATTTCAGCGGGTACAGCGATATGGCACTGGGACTCGGATATATGTTCAACATTGCGCTCCCTGTGAACTTCAATTCTCCATATAAAGCATGTTCCGTAAAGGAGCTATGGCAGCGCTGGCATATGACTCTTTCCCGTTTCTTCGTCAGCTATGTTTACATTCCTCTCGGAGGAAGTAAGAAAGGAAGACTAAGAACAATTATCAATACAATGGTAATTTTCTCATTAAGCGGTCTATGGCATGGTGCTAACTGGACCTATGTGGCATGGGGAACCATGCAAGGTCTTTTGGTCGTATGGGATAACCTGGGAATCATAGGCATTAAAGGAAATCAGGAGAAGGTTCCTGCCAAGGTTCATATTCCCAGGTGGCTGGGATGGTTTTTTACCTTTTCCTTTTTTAACCTATCCCTATTTTTTTTCCGAAGTGCGAGTATGACTCATGCATTGCAAATGTTTAAAAATTTATTTGCTTTTAAACATACCGGCTATATCTACAAGCTGGCGGCCAAAATGGATATTCCAGAATTTTATATTGTGAAACAGGCTGTTAATCTTCTGAATCCGAATATGCTTCCTATTACCTATGTCATATTCTTCTTTATCGTTTTAGTAATCAGTGCTTTCGTGATAACGAGGAAAAATTCTTTTCAAATTATGGAAGCAACCTCTTATAGTTCCAGGTTTTGCTGGTACATTGTGATTGTATTCGTATGGTCTTTGATTTCCTTCTCACAGGTCAGTACGTTTATTTATTTTAATTTCTAATAAAGGTATGGTTATTAACGTGGAAAAAAAATTTATTTTATCTTTTTTAAAGAGAATTGCTGTCCTAATGGCAATTATTGCAATATTTGTCATCGCTTTCGATCCATTTTTTCATTATCACAAGCCATGGTTCTCGCTAAAGGCAGTGCTGACAGATAAAGAGTACCAGTGCATCGGTACGCTGCGCACCTTCGATTACGATAGCTTAATCGTCGGTTCCTCCGTTTCAGAAAATTATAATAACGGCTGGTTTAACGATGGCTTCGGAACCAGTACGATAAAAGCTGTTCGTTCTTACGGCGCTACTGCTGATCTATGCTATCTTCTCGATGTTGCCTATGAGTCGCATAACTTGGAGTATGTATTCTACAGCATGGACACCTCTTCCCTCGCTGCCGATCCGGTACCTACCTATGAGTTGACCGGCTGTCCCATGTATTTATATAACAAAAATTATTTCGATGATGTGGAATACCTCTATAACAAAGGCGTACTCTTCGAAAAAATACCTTATATGATTGCCAATTCCCTTATTGGTGACTATGACGAAAATGATTCTTATAATTGGGCACAGTGGAAGGAATTCAATCAGGATATGGCTTTGAATGTCTATTTTCGCACTCCCGATATCGCACCTATGAAGGAGAAGGACTATTATGAGGATGTATTACATGCCAATATCTCTTTAGTAGAAGAACAAATCAAGGCGCATCCGGAGACCGAATTCAAATTCTTCTTCCCCGCCTATTCTATCCTATGGTGGGATAATACCTACCGTACAGGCGATTTGGAAGCTTATCTTTATAATATGGAAGTGGCTGCAGGCAGACTACTTACCTATGAGAATGTAGAAATGTTTTATTTTCAAGATGAGAAGGAGATTATAACAGATCTTAATAATTATATGGATACCCTGCATTTTTCACCGGAAATCAACCGATATATGGCACAGCAAATCATTGATGACAACAATCCTCTTACTTTGGAGAATTACAAACAGACCTTTTCTGATATGCGGGATTTTTCCTATGAAATAATTAATGAATTAATACTTCCCTATGAGGACCTTATCAAGGTCGATACCTCAACTAATTAAAAGGCACGGAGTGCTTTATTCAATATTGCAAAGAAGCTGCTTATCATCCTATATGGACGGTAAACAGCTTCCCTTTTAATTATCTTCTTTTGTACAGTGATAACAGTAAAAATTAAGTAACAATCCGATTACTGATTATTCAGCATCTGTAACTTCTTCTTCTGTAACTTCTGCATCTGCATCTACAGCATCTGCGTCAGCTTCTTCTTCTGTAACTTCTTCAGTTGCTTCTTCTGTAGCTTCTTCAGCAACTTCTTCTGTAGCTTCTTCTACTACTTCTTCTGTAGCTTCTTCTACTACTTCTTCTGTAGCTTCTTCCACTACTTCTTCTGTAACTTCTTCAGCTGCTTCTTCAACTACTGCTGTTTCTTCTGTTACAGGTGCTTCGCTGTTTCCGCAAGCCACCATCAATGTTGCACATGTTGCAACTGCTGTTAATAATAATACCAATTTCTTTTTCATAATTTTTCTCCTCCTAGAAATATGAAATATTTGTTGACCCAGACCTTTCAGATGTTGCGTCTGCATCAACTTTTAACATAATATGTCATAAATGTGTCCAATGTGTGAACAAATTCTTGATTTTTTATTAACACCTTTGATTTTATTTTGAATAATCGTTATAAACACCGTAAAATGGGGATTTTCTCAAAATCAATTTACAAATTCATTTTTTTTATTTAAACTATAAAAGAACTTAAATTTATCAATCAAGCGGTATATATGACGATTGGTTGTGAAATGATAGCATTACGAAAGGATGAGAACATATGAAATTAATATCATGGAATGTAAATGGACTTCGCGCTTGCGTAGGAAAGGGATTTCTCGATTTTCTAAAGGCAGAAGATGCCGATATTTTCTGTATCCAGGAATCTAAATTGCAGGAGGGCCAGATTGAACTCGATCTTCCCGGTTACTATCAATATTGGAATTATGCTGAGAAAAAAGGCTATTCAGGAACTGCCATATTCACAAAAGAAGAGCCTCTCTCTGTCGCTTATGGCATGGGAATCGAAGAACATGATCACGAAGGCCGCGTAATTACGCTGGAATATCCTGATTTCTATATGATTACCGTGTATACGCCCAATTCACAGGATGCTCTTGCCAGATTATCTTATCGCATGCAATGGGAAGAGGATTTTCTCACCTATTTAAAAAGGTTAGAAGAGAAAAAGCCCGTCATTATCTGCGGTGATTTAAATGTGGCTCATAAGGAAATAGATCTAAAGAACCCTAAAACCAACCGCAAAAATGCAGGCTTTTCAGATGAAGAGAGAGAAAAGTTCACTATACTAACTAATTCAGGCTTTATCGATACCTTCCGTTATTTCTACCCGGATAAAGAAGGTGCTTATTCCTGGTGGTCCTATCGATTCAGTGCCAGAGCTAAAAATGCCGGTTGGCGGATTGACTACTTTCTCGTATCCGAATCTCTTAAGGACCGTCTGAAGGATGCAGTCATTTATTCCGATATACTGGGCTCTGACCATTGCCCTGTAGGGTTATTCTTGTAATTGCACGAGGTATTCAGGACCTGCCAGCGTCTGCTGTACTTCATCAGATCCATCATAATAATGAAGCAGCAGCCCCACTACTCTCGTGTAGCTCAAGATACCGTCTTCTATACCATTAAGTACAAGCGTAGTCTCCGATATTTTGTCGGAGACTTTATCTACGACCTTCGTCTGAATTACGGCCTTTTCTTCCACCTTCCGCCATGTCTCCTTTTCTAAGAATATATTTTCCTCCTTGACTTGAGGGGATATTTTTACATGGGAATTATATACTTCCTGATCTCTTCCGATGGCTTCATAGAATTCATTATTAATGTAATTTAATATGCTAAGATATCCGCTGTATTGAAAAGTTACATCGGGAGAATTCACGCAAGCCAGAAATCCAATGAGATTCGCTTCCTCTTCATATAAGAATCCCTTTAAATGTGCATATTCATGGCAAATGGTCGCAGGACGATTAATTTCGTGCATAATGCCATTATAATTAGCTTCCATAGAAAACGGGAAGAAATACCCCTTCATCTTCTGCTGGCTGAAAAAGTTAGAGAAATATAAGGTCTTCGGCATCGGATAATATCCCGCAAGCTGCTCACAGTTTACGCTTAGATTCTTCATCGCCTCTATCGTAAGTTCTTCCATATTCTCAGGATGAATAATATTCCCTTCCTCATCCCGCTCCACCTTCTTAGCCAATTCATTCGTTCTGATTACAACATAATCCCGAAGTCCCGCCAATTCCTCTAATGTATACTCCTTCTGTAGAAGATCCTGAAGCATCGGGTCATCGGCTGCCATTTTATCGAACATTCCATATCTCTCCATCAAAGAGGAACTATGATACGGAATAAAACAAGTCAAGGTCATCATTGCAAATACTCCGGCAAATATCCATATATAAGCGGTAAGATACTTTCTGCAAACCGTTATTACTTTCTTATATGGAGAAGAATTCCTGAATCCTAATAAAAAAATGACCGCAACAAATCCTAGTATCACGGCTATTACCGTTACTACCAGACTTACTGCAATCATTATCTCTCCCACAGAAAAAGGGAATATCCCCATAAAACGTCCATATGTATTAACCCAAAACGGATAAATATTACGTACATAAAAATCACAAAATGCAGGGCTTTCCCATGCCACAGCATTAATCGCTGCCATAAATGCGAAAATCCCCAATAATACCAAGAACCCTCTCCGCCTCATCCCGCACCTCCTATGAAGTTCGTTATAGTTCAGCCTTCGACTGAACTGTTACTGAAATTCACCTAAGTCTCCCCGTAGGAAACCAATCCGCTGTCTATGATTCCATCATACCAGCAACATATGAAGTGGGAATGATAATTTGTAAATAATTTGTTAATAATCTATAAAATATATTATTTATATTATATTTATTTGTAAGTATTATACAATACTTCCATTATTTTCATATCTTATTTTCTTTTCTATCGTAACTCACTTTTTATTTCTTCAAAAATTAATGAAATCTTCAATATTTCTTCTTTAGATTGGTATATTATTATATTAACTTTTAATGCTATAAATGGTAAAACCTTCAGGAAAGGATCTTACTTTATGACGTTTTCCAACAAATACCGCCTCGCCTTTATTTTTGTTATCATTTTTATACTTCTCTTCACCTTAGTTTTTCTTTTCCTACGTCGCCCTACATTTATGCCTTCCTCAGATAACCTGACTACTTATCAAATTCGGATTCCCGGCGTACAAGAAACTTACCAATTTCTATATATAACGGATACCCATATTGTACTTCCTAAGGAAAAAGATGGTCAGCAAATATTCGAATATGCATCCAGCCGTCTTAATACCTTTTCTCAAGATGGGGTTTCTTCTTCCGACCAGTTCCCGGGATGGGTTCATTATGCCAATACGAAAGGCTTCGATGGACTTCTTCTTGGAGGGGATATTATCGACTCTCCCTCTGCCTCTAACCTAAGCTATTTGCAAGCTTCTCTCGAGAAGATAAACATACCATACATCTATACACTGGGAAATCACGACTGGACTTTCCCCTGGGAATATATGACAGAGGAAAGCAGCACTAAATATCTTCCCCTCCTCGCTCCCTATATGGACAATAACACTTCCATCCATTCCATAGAATATGAGGAATTCATCATTGTATCTGTGGATAACAGCAGTAACCAGATTAAACCTGATGCTTTGGAGGAATATAAGACAATACTTGCCCAGGAAAAACCTGTAATTCTTATGCTTCATGTTCCCCTTTACACTCCGTCTATCTTAAAAAAGGCCTCCGGCATATGGCAAAACGGAGTCATTCTTGGGGGCGGTATTCATGGCGGAATTTATCCCAATGATGTTTCTGCACAATTCATTGCTTTGACCACTGCTAAAGACAGCCCTGTAGAAGCAGTCCTTGCCGGGCACGTTCATTTCGCTGAGAAAAGTGATATCATCGGAGAAAAAAGCATACCGCAAATTACCGGAGATGCCGGATTCAAAGGAATGGGGACGATTATCCAAATCTCCGGCGAATAAATAGTAATGAGGAAAAAATAAACAGGCCCCTGTCTATTTGACAGAAGTCTGTTTAAAGGTATTGCTTACTATTAAATAACGTATTGCTCTAAATATTTCTTACTCAATAAAATACTTTTATAAATATCTTCCTGACTTTCTTCAAAAGCTCTATCTTCAACTTCAATGCAACTATAGCCTTTATATCCAATGTCTGTTAATGCACTCACATATTTACCCCAATTCACGTCGCCCAAGCCGGGAAGCTTAGGTTCCATGTATTCCAGCGGATATGCCATAATGCCTACATCATTTAATTTATCGAGATTTACTTTAATATCCTTATAGTGGACATGGAAAATCTTATCCTTAAATTCATAGAGTGGTTTGATATAATCCATCTTCTGCCATACAAAATGGGAAGGATCATAGTTAAGCCCGAAGTAATTGCTGGGAATCAATTCGAAAAGTTTCCTCCAAATCTTCGGAGTCGTTGCAAGGTTCTGTCCTCCGGGCCATTGGTCGCGTCCGAAAAGCATCGGACAGTTTTCAATTGCCACTTTCACCTTATGCTCTTCTGCCAGCTTAATAATTGACGGCCATATTTCTTGAAATAACTCCAGATTCTCTTCATAGCATTTCGTCTGATCACGCCCGATAAAGGTCGTTACCATCCCTACACCCAATTTATCGCTTGCAATAATTACCTTTTTTAAATGTTCTATATTAGCTTCCTGCTTCTCCAAATCTCCATCCATGGGATTCGGATAGAATGCCAAAGAGGAAATCTCCACTTTCTTATCCTTACAATAAGCTTGTATATAAGCTACTTTTTCATCATCTAAGTTTTCCACATCGATATGGCTTACTCCCGCATATCTGCGCTCTGATTTCCCCTGAGGCCAACAGGCAACTTCCACACAGGCAAATCCCATTTCAGCCGCCTTATCAATCAATTCTTCAAATGTTAAACTATCTAAAATTGCACTTACAAAACCCAATTTCATATTTAATAACCAGTCCTTTCTCAATTATTCCTTTTTATTTAAAACAGTCTGTAACAACACTGCTACGATAATAATCAGTCCCTTGATTGCGGATACAAGGAAGGTCGGAACTCCGAGCAGGTTCATCATATTATTAATAATACCTAATGTTAAGGCTCCAAATATAGTGCCTATAATCTTACCACGCCCACCGGACATACTCGTGCCACCGATTACAACGGCTGCAATTGCATCCATTTCGTAGGAACTTCCTGATGATGCAGAATTCATACTTCCTAAGCGGGCTGCCTCTATTATCGCTGCCATACTCACAAGAAAGCCGGAGATTGCATATGTAATTACTTTAATTTTATTTACATTAATACCGGAAAGTAAGGTTGCTTTTTCGTTGCTTCCCACTGCATAGATATGTCTGCCTGTTGCCGTTCTGGCTGCAAATATTGCTATAATTACACTAAGTATAAGCCAATATATAATGATTATGGAGACACTGCCTCCCAACTTCGTGTTGGAGATTGCGATAAAGGCATCCTTGGCACTGCCCTCTACACGGATGCCCCCTCCATTGAAGAAGTGTTGAGATACGGAACGATAGATACTCATCGTTCCCAGCGTTACAATAAATGGCGGAATATTGAATCTGGATATTAATATTCCAGTTACGGCACCGGTAAATGTACCGAACATTAAAGCTGCCAATATTCCAAGAGGAATATTACCCGTCGCATTCAGTACAGAAATTGCAATAAGTCCGGATGCTGCAAGTTGAGAACCTACCGATAGATCAATTCCCCCTGTTATGATAATAAGGGTCATACCTAAAGCAATAATTCCTATAATGGAATTATTCAAAAAGATATTTAGAATATTTCTGGCATTCAGAAAAGTGCTGCCGTTCAATATTACTGTAATGATAAACAAGGCTATCAAGGCAACTAATGCACTATTTCCACTTATAAACTTCCTTACATTAAGTCTTTTTTCTATGACTTTGTCTTTGCTCATTCCATTTCCTCCGTCCCATGATTTATGCTCTTATCCACCGCTCCTCCGGTTGCCACACACATAATATTTTCTTCCGATATTTCACTTCTGGAGAATTCACCTCGAATCTCTCCATGGAACATAACATAAGTTCTATCACAGGTCATAAAGATCTCCTGAGCTTCACTCGATAGAATCACGAAGCTTACACCCTGTTTTGCCAACTCCATAATGATACTGTATATCTCCAGCTTAGCACCGATATCGACTCCCTGTGTGGGATTATCCAGAATCACAAGCTGAGGACTGGTTCCAAGCGCTTTAGCAAGTACCGCTTTCTGTTGATTCCCTCCCGATAAGGAGGTAATTAAGTTCTGCAGATCACTTACTTTTATATTAAGATTCTTTACATAATTATCGTTAAATTCTTTTTCCATCTTTCTGTTGATAAGACCATGTCTTTTTAATCTTTTCAGCATGGGAAGAGACATATTTTCCGCTACGGAAAGGTCTTTAATAATACCATTTTCTTTTCTATTCCTCGGTACATAACTAATCCCCAAACTTTGGGCTAACGATGTAGATGTCATTTTTACAAGCTTACCATTTACATAGATTTCTCCGTCATACTTATCCTTAGTACCGAATACTGCCTCGAACAATTCACTTCTTCCATCTCCCAGAAGTCCTGTGACACCGATTATTTCACCTTTTTTTACATATAAGTTAATATTTCTGAACTCTCGGCCACGTTCTAACGCCTTTAGTTCCAGAACCGTTTCTCCAATATCTCTTGCCTTGTAAATATCATTGTAAGATAATTCCTTACCTACCATATGCTTAGCCAACATATGTTCTGTCGTTTCCTCATTTACTTCTCCCTTAGCAACAACTTCACCATCTCTCATGATCGTATAGCTATCACAGATTTCAATTACTTCATTTAATTTATGAGAAATAAAAACTATGCTGACTCCTTGCTCTTTCAAGGTTCTCATAATAGTGAAAACCTGAGCAATCTCCACATCCGTAAGCGATGTCGTCGGTTCATCCATAATAATAACCTTAGCATCCTTAAGTAAAGCCTTACCTATTTCAATAATCTGCTTATAGGAGGCATTTAAGTCACTCACTAAGGTTCCGGGATGAACTGTAACGTTCATTCTCGCAAGTATTTCTTTCGCCCTTGCTTCCATCGTCTTTTTATCTAAAAAGATATGATTCTTCTTCTCTGCTCCGAGAAAAAGATTCTCTGTAACATTTAAATCATTAATTAATGCTAATTCCTGATGAATAAATGCAATTCCCATCATATCTGCAATTCCGGGAGTCATCATATTCTGAACTTCCCCGTTCATGGCAATCCTACCTTCATCATACGGTAAGATACCTGAAAGTATATTCATCAGAGTAGATTTTCCAGTTCCATTCTCTCCCAATAAAGCGTGAATACTTCCTGGTTTCAAAGATAAATCCACTGACTTTAATACTAAGTTAGGCCCAAAGGATTTTTTGATTCCCTGCATTTCAATGATATAGTTATTCACTGCATTCTTTCTCCTTTCAAAAGGGGGATATATTTCGGCACTTAGGTCCGACTTAGCTTCAGCAGTAAAAATAAATCCACGTATTCTTACGGTCCGCGCAGTAAATGCGCGGACCCGCTGAATAGTTACGAACAATAATTATTTAGTACGGTGAACTTTCATCAAAGAATTCTGCAACATTATCAGGGTTTACAATTGTACTGGGGATAATGTTGTCCTTATCTACCTGCTCACCTTTCAAAAGGGAAACTGCCAAATCAACAGCATCCATCATCATGATTGGACTGTAAGTAGCAGAGAACAATGTCATATCTGTAGTTTCAGCAATTGCTTTGAAATAGCTCTGGCTTCCGCCGCCTCCAGAGATTGCTTTGATATCTGTTCTGCCTGCTTCTTTGATGGCTTGTATGAATCCCATGGAAGATTCATCATCGAGAGAGTAGATTGCATCCAACTGAGCATTAGCAACTAATAAATCTGATGCTGCTTTCAATCCTTGTTCCTGTGCGAAACCTTCTGCTGTGAAGTCAACAAGAACGATATCCGGATATTGTTCTGCCATAGTTGTTTTAAATCCATCTACACGTTCTGTGCTTACAGAACCTGAGCTAGGTACGTTTTCTACCGCTACAGTACCTTGACCGCCTAATATCTCACCGATGTATTTCGCACTTGCAACACCCATATCGCCATTATTTCCTGCAATATATGCGTTGTAATCCACATCGATTTTACGGTCGAATACTACCAAAGGAATTCCTGCATCGATAATTTCCTGAGCTGCTATTGTAACTTCATCATTATGAGGGAACATAACAACTGCCGCACTTCCTGCTGCAATAGCATCCTGAATATCATTAGCCTGTGCGTTTACACTATCAGACTGATAAGTTTTGTAATCAAGACCTAATTCTTTACATCTTAATTCTGCATAATAAGTAACACCTGCAAGCCAGCCATGTTCTGCAGAAGGTGCGATAATAGCAATCTGTCCCTCAACTGCTGCTTCTTCTGTCTCAGTCTCTGATGTAACTTCTTCTGCCGCTTCTTCCGTTGCTGATTCTTCTGTTGTTACTTCTTCTTGTGTAGCTTCCTCTGCTGCGGTTTCTTGTACTGCACCACTGTTTCCACATCCGATTAAAGATACTGCAACCAGTGTACATGCCAATAAACCTGCGATTAACTTCTTCTTCATTATATATCCTCCTTAAAATATTTATAATAACAGACTTTTGTCTGCGATTATCGAGTTCTTATAAAACATCTACCCATGACTGAGATTTATTGCTATCCAAACATGCTTCCACTATTTTCATAATATAGTGAGCATCTTCAAAGGTAACATAATTCTGTTGATTCTCAAGATAACTATCCTTCTGAATAGATTCATAGAAATTCTCAATTCCATTGCGCATAGCATCTGCCCACCCTACGGGATGCCCATTGGGTAAAGTTGCATATCTCTTTGCCTCTCCCGTCATATACTGAGCACCTACATAGAGCTCCTCATTTCCGGAATCCCTATGTCCGATCCAAAGCTTATCCGGCCTCTCCTGATTCCACTCCAGAGAAGAACCGGCACCGCAAACATTGATCTTAAAAGCATTCTTCTTGCCTGCCGCCACCTGAGATACATGGAACAACCCTTGCATTCCATCTTCAAACTTCACCATAATATAGGCAAAATCTTCAGAATGAATTGACATTTCTTCTAAGACTTTTCCTGTAGATGCTGAGAAAGTTCCATCTGCCTTCTCCATCTTCTTACGAACCGGATGTACCGTTGTTAAATTGGCATAAACTGAAACAATCTTCTTACCGCATACAAACTGGATGGTATCGAAACAATGAGAACCGATATCCGCAATAGCTCTCGACTCACCGCCTAATTTCGGATCCAGTCTCCAGTCATAATCAGTATCATAAAGCATCCAATCCTGAATATATTCGCCATAAACAGTGAGGAGATTTCCAATACTTCCATTTTCCACCCTTTGATTCATCTCCTGAACCATAGCATTTTGTCTATAATTAAAATTAACTCCTGCTGCTACTTTATATTCTTTTGCAAGCGTTACCAACTCTTCTGATTCAGTACAAGTCAATGTAAAAGGTTTTTCACAATAAACGTGTTTTCCGTTTTCAACAGCCTCCTTACTAATCGGATAATGCATAGCGCTGGGAGTACAATTATGTATAACATCTACATCTATATCCGCTAACAGTTCTTTACAATCTTTATAATATTTAGGTATGAAGAACTGTTCACTCGTTCTCTTTGCCATTTCTTCATTACTATCTACCACTGCCACAACTTCCGTGCCGGGAATTCTTCGAATAGCTTCAATATGCTGCTTTCCAATAAAGCCTGTACCGATAACTGCAACTTTTAATATTTTCACCTGGCTTTTCTCTCCTTATATCATTTTCTGTAAAATTTCTACATTTACGTAAATTTTACAATTTCATAATAGCATCACCTTTTCATATTGTCAATTATAATTTTACATTGGTTATAACAATTCAATCATTATATATAAATATTTTTTCATTTTGTTATATATATTTACTAATAACTTATTTTTGAAATACAATTATTTATTTTTTATTTATATATTCTTTTCTTACTTTTCATTTTTCTTTACATTTTTTACATTCTTTACTATAATGGGTTTAATGGATTTTCCCACGTAATAGTGAGGGACTGCACTGTTACGCTTTAATTATAGAACCACAGGTGACAATGAGATAAGGAGCTATTAACAATGAACGATTCTAAAATTACAATAGAGGAAATTGCGAGAAGGGCCGATGTATCCATCGCAACAGTTTCCCGTATTATTAATCATAAAGACAATGTAAAGCCGGCAACCAGACAGCGCGTGTTGGAGGTTATGGAGGCATTGAAGTTCTCACCTCAGAGGCCTTCTACACTATCCGATTCCAACAGCAAAGTAATATTAATGTGCATACCGGGATTCGATAATCCTTTTAACAGCCCTGTAATTGACGGCGTACAAAAGTCCGCTCACTCACAGGGATATGATGTATTAATCCTTCAATCCAGAGATTTCTATACGGATAGCAGCGACTATACTAATATTCTGAAAAATAACTCCATTGCCGGAATCTTAATATTGGCTTCCGTGCCTCACTCGGAATTACTGGACGAGCTCACCTTCCGCTGCCCTGTTGTTATGTGTTCGGAATATACTGAAAATTATGGCGTTTCATATGTAAGTATCGATGACGTAGCCGCTGCCAAGAAGGCAGTTAATTATCTTATCTCCACCGGAAGGAAAAAAATCGGTTTTATGAACTGCAATATGCACTTTAAATATGCAAGACATCGAGAAAAAGGATATTTGGCAGCATTAAAAGAAGCGAATGCGGAGATTAATCCTGCATGGACTACACATTTATCTACAATCAATTATAGCCAGGCATTCTCCAATGCACTGCATATCTTAAGCCTGACGGATAGGCCTGACGCCATATTCGCCTGTTCCGATGTGTTTGCTGTGAGCGCAATCAATGCTGCGAAGCAGTTAGGCTTACGCGTACCTGAAGATGTCTCTGTAGTAGGATTCGATAACATCGAACTATCTACTATGTCAAGACCGACGATTACTACGATTGAACAACCTTGTTTTCAACTCGGTTATCAATCCTGTGAATTATTAATTGAGAAAATTAAGAATCCTAATATGGAAGATAAACAGATTATTCTCGATACAGAACTGATCGTCAGGGAATCGACAACATTGTAAAAGCCGAAATCAAATACAGGGCCTCCCGGCCCTGCATTTATAATTACTTATAATGTTATTATCTTAGCTCCTATCTTTTCTACGAAAGTTCTGTCATGTTCCACCATAAGCAGAGTAGGGTTGTACTTCTCAATCAGCTCTTCAATCTGAATTCTGGAAAATACATCGATAAAATTCAGCGGTTCATCCCATACATAAAGGTGTGCCTGCTGGCAGAGGCTCCGTGCAATTAATACTTTCTTTTTCTGGCCTCCGCTGTACTCTTCCATACTTTTCTCCAATTGTAATCTGGAAAAGTCCAACTTTCTAAGAAGAGTCTTAAATATAGTCTCATCAATTCCATATCGTTCGGCATAGGAAGAAATAGTTCCTTTCAGATGCGATGTATCTTGAGGTACATAAGATATAATAAGTCCCCCTGCTGTTTCGATACTTCCGGTCAGTATTCTGTTATTTTCCTTATCCTCATCCATACTATCATCAAAGGACCAATCAACAGAAGAAAGAATTGATTTGATAATGCTGGATTTTCCACATCCATTTTTCCCTTCTAAAACAATCTTCTCTCCATTTCGTATCTCCAGATTAAAGTTATGAACTACTTGCTTTTCCTTTCCTCCACATTTATCAGTAATGGACTGCAAATCATTATCCCTAGGAGAATATTGGCAAGAGCAATAAGTAATTCCTACCTCCTCCATACGAACGAGGACATCCTTATGATGTCTTAAAGGAAACAACTTCAGACTTTCTGTACTTTCAATATTTTTTAATAAGGCAGATTTTTCTTCTATGGATCTATCCTGCCGCCTCTCCATATTCTTACGGCGCATTTGCATACGGCGGGATTTTTCTCCTATATAAGCTCTGCTATCAATATTTTTTTCCTGGTCCTGTGATTTTTTCCCTATCTTAGTAGCTTCTACATTATCTGCCCACTCCCTTGACTGCCTCGCAGATTCCTTCATCCTTTGAATATCTTTCTTTAAGTTTTCGTTTTCAGCAATTTCATATTCATCTTTCCGCCGTTTATTTTCCCACCAACTGGAGAAATTGCCCTTTTGTATTTCAATATTGGTCTTATTGATAGTCAATACATGATCAATACACTGATCGAGAAACGCTCTATCATGTGATACGAGCAAGAATCCTTTTTTCTTATTCAAATAATCACTTACTAATTTTCTCGTCGGCATATCCAGATGGTTCGTTGGCTCATCGATTAGGAGGAAACTATTTTCCCCGGAAAATAAAATAGCCAACATTACCTTCGTCTGCTCCCCATTGCTTAAAGTATCAAACGGCCTATAGAGAACCTCCGTATCTACTTGTAAAAGAGTGAGCTCTCTGCATACTTTCCAAAACTCATAGTCCGGATATATTTCCTCCACAACAGCGAGCGTATCCTTTTGATGATCAGATATCTCAAAAGGAAAATAATCAAAGCTTACAGATGAGGAAATTGTCCCTTTATATTCATATTTCCCCTGTAAAAGGCGTAAAAATGTTGTTTTTCCTCTTCCATTCCTTGCTATAAATCCTAATTTCCAATCGGTATCTATTTGAAAGGATACATTCTCAAAAATATTATCGTAGCTTCCATCATAATAAAAAGTTAAATCATTTACATTAATTTGTGACATACAAATACCTCCATACTCCGGCAGCATAGCTTTTGTTCCGCGCGCGTAGCTGCGCATAACTTGCACGCAGGGATTTACGTATTAGAAATTTCCTAATACATAAAAAAGAGTGCAGAAATAATTATCTGCACTCGAAAAATCACATAAACTATGGTATGAACGAAAAAATAACGTTGCCTGCCATAAACAGCCTATAGTAATTTATAAAAAGATGTCCGATTGAAATTATTCCTGCTCACATGATAAAGAATCCTGGCCGCTGTATATTATTCATACAGACCAAACTATCATGCATCTCATTCAGTTACTGATTAGCAAGAATAAATAATCATCCACACATCTCCATTCTTTTGAATTTTCATAACTGTTCAGTACTCTCACAGTTACCGATTTTCTTCAATATATCATTTACCCAAATAAATGTCAATCCATCTTCGATATTCTTATTTCATGCAATGATAGGAATATACCATCGTTGAAGTGGCCCATAGAATTATAATTGTGAGAATAGGAAGAAAACCAATTCCAACAGCCATTCCCATAAGCATAAAGAATGCCCATAATATTATATATAATATATTTGCTGCACGATAAGCTTTGTATGCTGCTCTATATATTACAAAGAGCTCCGCCTCATCACAGCTTTCTTCCCATTTCTTGTGGAAATTCATGTCATATATACTTCCCTTTTTCTCGGGATTTAGGAATCTGATACAATCTATCTGTTTCTGCTGTAATAACATAAGCACTAAAATTCCTACCAAAAATATAATAGCCGTACCTACTAATAATCCTACTATCTCGTATATAGCGAGAAAATTCATAAAAACAAATATCATAACAGAAAAAAAGAGAAATTGTAAAATCATCAAACCGTTCGTTATCCATAGACCGTAAGAGAGCCTTTTCTCAATTTTTTCAAGTTCAATATCATCATCCTTCTCTATAAGTTCCACAGCTTTCTTTTTATTCCGGCCAATCTCCCAGACACACCAAATACTTGCTGCCACCGTTATACCGATCATAATACCACCCAAAATGATACTCAACACCCCAGCATTGTTTTCCATGAATTCTTGGAATACCTTTGTAATTATAAGGAGTTCCCTTCCCGCTAATGTAGTAAGAAATCCTAAAATGGCTCCTACGATCAAACATATGAACATAATAACGGTAAAGCTTTTCTTCGCCTTTTTATTATCTTTTTTAATAACTTCTTCTTGTCTTCCATTCACCGATACATTATCATTCTTCATTTCCGTCCTCCTCGCTATAACTAAATATATCCTCAACTGCCGCATCAAATACCTTTGCAATTTTTATTGCCAAGGTCACAGAGGGAGAATAATCTCCTCTCTCTATCAAGCTTATCGTCTGTCTGGAAGCTCCAACCAGACTACCGAGCTGCTGTTGATTCAGATTCTTCTTCGCACGGTATTCTTTTAACTGATTATACAATGGCATTCCAATTATCCTTCCTTCTTATTTCTATTTATCTATCAATTTTCCATTCATATGACAACTTTAATTGTCATAATTATAATACCATTGACAACTAAAGTTGTCAATGGTATATAATAAACATCTGAAAGGAAAGTGCTTTTATACTTATGAACGAGTCGCTTCGTAAACCGGACAATTGTCTTTGGCCGGCAAAATAATAAGAAAGTATACACTTATCAATGTTACAATACCCATAATCAATGCCGCATATCGGTATGGCATAATTTGCCCCAATATTCCACCGATCAATTGAAAAATAATGCCGCCAATAGAAAATATTACACTGAAAAATGCATTTACTCTTGCGCGCATTTCTTGAGGCAGATAGGATTGTACCGCCGCCGACCTTATAGTTGCACTATAGTTACCCAACCCTCCGCATATGAAACGATTCAGAAGCATGAAAGGATATGGCATAAATAACAATAATGCATCCATACAATCATAAAATACATATACAAACTTCGTGAATGGGTAGCGTTTCTTCACCGGTATATCCTTCTTATATTGAAACAGACCGCTTAAAACCCGCCCTATCATCTCAGCACTCTTTAAAAAGCCAAGCATCGTAACGCTCAGCCATGGCTGCGTCTGATAATAAGCACGCGTAATTACATCAATACCGCCCGATACTCCATTCGTTATACTCATATAGGTATAAATATTGCGTATCCCTTTTTCTTTCTTCATATAAGAAAATCCATCTATGATATCTTCCCAATACTGCTTAAAAGTATAAATCTCCCGCTCGCTTCTTTTATCCGATTTTATAATGCCTTCTATTATAACGGCTATAAGGGTAATTACAGCCACTATGAAAAAAAGATGTCCCATCGATACTCTTCCATAAATAAAAGTAACAAGCGGGGACATAACTACAATTACTACAGGATATATCGTCCCGCTTACCGCATATCCCTTTTGCTCCATCCCCACAGGAATTAAATCAGGATACCATGCATCATAAGCCAAACGATAAAGAACAGAAATAGTACCGACCGCCAAAACAAAGATGAGATAGATTCCATAAGAAAATTCATGGCCGCTTATCCACAACCCCATGACCGCATACAGCATTACCATAATGAGGTTCAACCCTATCACCCACTTCTTCTTCTCCCCCTTGTCAATAAACGGCGCTACAAGTACCGGTAAAATAATGTCAGGAAGCATCCCGCAGACCATTACTAAAGCAGCCAGTAACGTTGATTGTGTCTCATCGAATACCAATAAACTTATCGGTAGGTTCATAGCCTCTCCGCCGATAGCTGTCAAAATAGTTGCAACCGTAATACATGAAAAATCTTTTGTCCAAACAGTTTTTTTCTGTGAATCACTCATTTTATTTCTCCTATCTTATCGATAGGTCTATTCTAGCAACAAACTTAAATATTGTAAAAGTAATATTCTTGAGAAATTTCTCGCCTATAAGTATTACTTAGTGTTCATTTTTATAACTATAGAAGAAATTTTCTGTTCGAACTCCAAAGCTTTTTTATACTTTCTCTGTCTTTCGTAAGCTTTTACTATAATTTCTTTATAGAAATATAGGAACCCAAAATGACTATCCTTTTCAATTACCTTAATTAATTTGTCCAATAACTTCATGTATTCAGGATTATCCAAGAATCCCTTTTCACACTCCATGCATGCTTCCTCATACATCAAATATTCCAATTCGGTATAGGCTTTTTCATCTAAAAATAATTTTTTTATTCTTCTAAGACAATCCCTGCCTTCTTCCATTTTTCCTTGACGTATATAGGCAATTGCTAACTTGTGAATTGTAAAAAACTCTGACTCTTTTTGAAGTTCCTGTGCTTTTAATAAGTACTCCAAACCTAGCTTATACTTCTTAAGGGCAATATAGGAGGCTCCCATATTATAGTAAAGATCAGGCATACGTTCTTTCCACCCGGTGTTTTGCAATAGGCAGATACTACGATTATAATTTGCTATCATCATCTCTTCCATATCCAGGCAGGCATAAGCAGAACCATTAAAAAAATAGTATTCCGCCAAGTAATAGGTATTCCCTTCCTCTAATGCCGCCGCCACAGTTCTATTTTCCATCCTATGTATTGCCGGATAATCTCCGTGATAAAAATATGCCCTACACAATTGAATCATCGCGAAGGAATTATTAATTATTGTACATGCTTTTTCATAATCTAATACCCTCTGTGCGGAATCTGTATATTCTTTAAAACACAGCCATAAATAATATGCCTTTTGTTCCGCACTCATAGCCTCCTTCAATCGCCCTATCTGTGGAAGAACCGGCTCCCCCTCAATTCCTTTAATAATTAACCAGTCAACAGCAAAGGCACTATACAAAAGCTGAGAATCTGCTTCTAGCAGCTCCGCGTAAACTTCTTCAGTATCCATATGATAATGAAGAAGGTGAAAATACCTGGAAATCCCTTCCCTATACTCAGAAAGCACTTTCTTATCAATTTCATATGAAATTCCAAGCCGTTCATATAATTGCTTAATAATTTCGTTATCCGGATTCACCGTACCATGCTCTATCTTGCTCAAATAGGAAGGCACACAGATCCCATAACAAACTTCCTTTTGCCCTTTATTCTGTTTTATACGCTCCATTTTCAAAAGAGCCCCTATTACTGTATATTCACTATCCATTGCCTTCCTCTTCAGTACCCTCGCAGTTACAACTCCCTTATCTATTCCTCTAAATAAATTGTCAAATCTCCCTGATAGCCTTTTTCCATCTTATGCCTCGCCTTTCGATTTTCTACAGTATCGAAGATAATAGAGAAATCATAGTCCTCAGGATAAAGTTCGGCTGCTGCCACCTGGAGCTTTAACCTCTTATGATTTACTGTTATCTTCTCTCCCTTTATCTGAACGATTACTTCTCCTTTCTCATTTTCAGGCTTCACAACAATACCGGTTATTCCATCCGGAAGGAGCGTCACACTATCCCCTCTTGTAAACCTCTGTACAGGTAAATTACTGTGTATACTTTTGTTTATCTTCTTAAGAGAAGGAGCATATTCTTTCTTTATCCGCTCTTCTACCTCAGTTAATTTCAATTCTTCGGGCAGCATTTCTCTTTTTTCTCCATACGCTTCTTTAGCTGCCATAAGAAGCATTTCCCCCGGCATACCGAGTCTTTTCGCGATATAAAGAGCGCAGCTATCCCCAGATTTTCCAATTTCCATCCGGTATAGAGGCTTTAGATTCTCTCTATCGAAAGCCATTCTTGCATTGATAATCTCCTTAAACCCCTCTGCATAAGTCTTCACCTCCGGGTAATGGGTCGTAATGAGGAAAAGGCAGCCGCTCATTCTAAGCTGTTCCAATATAGCGATGGCAATTCCCATACCTTCCGCCGGATCGGTTCCTGAACCGAGTTCATCCATAATAACAAGACTTTCTTCTGTTATCTGCCTAAGAATCCTAAGAGTATTCTTAATATGAGAAGAAAAGGTGGAGAGGTTATCCGCTATATTCTGCCCATCTCCGATATCACAAAGCACTTGATTGCTCATGCAAATATTGGCTTCTTTGCATGGCAGGTGTAAACCGGAGCAGGCCATCAGGCTAAAAAGTCCTACTGTTTTAATGGCAACCGTTTTCCCTCCGGTATTCGGCCCTGTTATAATAACGCCCCTTCGCTCACCTCCTATTTCAAAATCCAAAGGAATACAACTTTCTTTATCCAATAAGGGATGCCTCGCCTCCTTCAAGTACAGATATCTATCCGTATTAATCTCCGGCTCCTTGCCATACATATCGGCACTTAATTTTCCTTTAGCAAAAATAAAATCCAACTTTACAAGAGTATCCAGATTCTGCCTAAGCGCATCTTCCTGTTCCGTGATTTCTGTCATCAACGTATAGATAATTCTTCTTTCCTCATTATCCTCTTCTATTTCCAGAACCTCTTTTTCTTCTCTTAACTTCGCGACCGCAGAGGGTTCTATGAAGAACGTAGTTCCGCTGGACGATTTATCCGCTACCGTTCCATCGACTTTGGATTTATAATCTTTCTTTACCGGTAAGCATATTCTTCCATTTCTGTGTACTATAAATGACTCACTCATATACTTTTTATGAGTGCGCAGAATATTTTCCGCTTTTTCTTTTATCTTATCTTCCAAAGTCTGTAATTTCCTTCGTATATCCTGTAGCGTAGGCGATGCATAATCATCCACTCTTCCATAACGAATACAGCGTTCCAGTTCCTGTTTCAAACCCTCCAGAAGTATTAAATTTTCATCATAATAGGCAAGAGAAATTCGATAGTTCTTTCCTCTTTCCAAATAATCTCTCATACGTTTCACTGCTGCCAGAAACATTCCTATTTCCTCTAACTCTTCCGGTAATAGAAGCTCATATCTAGCTGCCTTCTCCAGAAGTTCTTCCATATGTTCCATAGCAGGGGTGGGAGGCATTCCTACCGCATCCAGCATTTCTCTGGCCTGGGTAGTATCCTTCAAGTTCTTCCTAAGTTCAGCCTCCGATAAATATGGCCTTAATTCATATATCATTTTCCTGGCCCTGGGGGAATGCGCCTGCTTTGCCAAAAAATCTATTATTTCATCAAATGCTACTATTTTTAAATCCTTTTCCATTTTAATAATCATGCCTTTCCTTGCTTTATTTTCTAATAAACCTACTAAAGTTATAAACAAAAATGGAAAATAAAAAACCTATGAATTATCCATTACAGATATCTTACATAGGTTCATCAATAAACAAGCATACTGCCATAATCATAGATACTATGATGGCAACGATATATAATATTGTATTATTGTTCTCTGTCATGGATTTTGAGTATAACAAAACAGAACACTCCTTACGGGTGTCTTCATTTACTCAAGCGTTATTCATAAATTAATTATTTTCCACAAACAGATACAATTAACAAAAAGTTCCCTCTCTTCCAATTTCAAAATAACAATTACAAAATCATCTGAAATATCAAGGTTAATATACCAATATTCCTCTGTCTTGTCAATTATTTATTTAAATCAGGTACTTTCTTCTTGTAATAAGATCTTTTCTATAATATAAAGAGAATCCCACAATGCCTTTTATAAAGCATAGTGGAATTCTCCATAAGTTGTCCTTTTATTCTATTTCTCTACCCCTGCAAACTCATTAAGGTGTATCTGTAACTTCTTCTGTTGTGGAATCCTCTTCACTTGCAGAACCATCGGATATAGCCTCTTCTACTGCAGAAATCAAGTCAACTTTCAGATATTTCAACTCGCCTCTATTGTCCGTTACAGTATATGCTTCTGTCAATCCATTGATATATTCGGTCACCCTTTCTCCTGCAATTACATTAGAGATAGCCGTATCATCCGCTTCATCATAATATCTGTTGATAAATTCCACTACGTGATACTGGTTACTTTCTGTATCTTCCAAAACTGCGATATCACCTTCTGCTCTCCCGTCTTCATACAGCCACTGAGCAATCACAGATGCTGTTCCGTTATAACTTCTGGCCTCTTTAAGGGAAGGGTCACTCTCCGCATCCTCATAGGTCGCCTTATCATCTTCGGAGGCATTCTCTAAGCTAAGCGCTTTGAAATCCGCACCTTCTTCACGGGCTTCCATCATATCTTCTGCTTTCTTCTTGATATCGAGCATTGCTCTATCAATTTCTTCTTTTGTAGAGTCCTCTGCAACATCTGCCTTGAAGGTAAAGCTTCTATAATCTACTTTATCATATTCAAGTACATGGTCCGCATAATAGTCTTTAATTTCCTGATCCGTCGGTGCATTCTGTGCCATCAAGTCTTCATAATATGCCGATGCTAAAATACCCTCTTTGATATAAGGTTCCAGAACTTTCTCCGATGCATATGGACCATAACTTGTCTTATAATATTCATTTATGGACAAATTCTTCGCCTGCGCATCTGCAGTCATAGATGCTAATACTTCCTCATATCGCTGGGTATCATCATAAGTAAACTGTTGAGCTGCCGCATCATCCACTATAGCTTTCGTCTGCTTAATCTGCTCTACCGTCATCTGATCGAACAGATCCTTCCATGTGAGGTCTTCTGTGTATTGCTGTAAACTAAAATCTACACTCGGATCTAATCCAATATAAGAAAGAATAGGTGAATAAGTGGATAGATAATTATTCACAGTAGTGCTGTAATAATATTGATATTCCGGTTCCATAATTTCATAACTGCCAACCGTTACATAAGGAGAATTCAACGCCCTATTCTTATTTATTGCAGAAGCCGCGATAGAACCGACGACTGCAACGATTATAGCAATACCAATAATGATGGCACCAATCTGCAAAGCTCTGGATTTACGCTTGTCCTTCTCCTCCTGTATCTTTCTTTCTTCCATTTTACGTTCATATTTCGTCTTTACTTTCTGCTCAACATTCGTTTGCGGCTCTTTATTATTCGCCATTTGTAGAGTTCCTCCTCAATTTTACGTTCTTTCCCTAATTGTTAATATTACAGATGAAACAGATACCGCTACCATATACCCTGTCCGCAAGCAGCCATGGTATGTTTTTGCACACTCGCTTTGCTCGGCGCAGTATAATATTATACTTTTTCCAAGTATAAATCCCAATTGTGATATTATTGTGATTTTTAAACCTATATCTGAAATTATAGCTGAAAAATCCAAACCATATTTTACCACAAAACATCACCTTATACAAAATATTTTCAAAACTTACTATTATTTCTATGATATCTCGCTAGGCTTCTTTCAGAGATCCGTCTTTTACATACATTAATTTTAAAATAATAGGTGTGGCTATCGATGAAATAATAATGAGCAGAATTACAGACGTAAAGTAAACAGGCTCAAGAAGCCCCGCGGAGAGGCCCTTTTGAGCAACAATAAGTGCCACTTCACCTCTTGTCATCATTCCTATACCAATTTTTATGGCGTCAGCGTTGTTAAACTTGCAAAGACGTGCTACCAATCCACATCCTACAATTTTTGTAATCAGACCTACCGCTACAAATGCGAGGGAAAACAATAATATGGAGGTATCCATATTGCTAATATTCGTTTTTAATCCAATACTCGCAAAAAATATGGGGCCAAATATCATGTAAGAATTAATATCCATTTTCTCTGCTATGTATCCTGTATCATGAATAGAACAAAGAATAAGCCCTGCAACATACGCACCTGTAATATCCGCAATACCAAAATATTTTTCTGCAATATAAGCCATAATAAGGCAAAGAGCAAGCCCTGCAATTGGAATACGCCGTGTATGGGGATATCTTGCATCTACTTTTTCAAATATTTTGTGGATAATAATTCCGACAATAATTGCAAAAATAAAAAACAAAATCGTATTTATTATTACTGTCACAGGATTTGATTGAGGATTCTTAAATCCTATCACAAAAGTGAGAACAATGATGCCAATTATATCATCAATAATTGCCGCGCTCAAAATTGTCGTTCCCACCTTGCCTTTCAGCTTCCCCAGTTCCTTAAGGGCCTGAACAGTAATACTTACAGATGTCGCCGTTAAAATAACCCCAATAAATACCGCCCGATAGAACGATTCCGATCCCCAGGGAGATGCTCCATAAAAAGCCATATATACAAGAGCTCCACCCGCTAATGGAATGAATACACCCGCGCAGGCAATCAGAGCTGCCATCGGACCGGTCTTCATAAGATCCTTTAAATTCGTCTCCAGGCCTGCTGAGAACATTAAGAGAATAACTCCCAGTCCTGCCATTTGCATCACAAAATCAGACTGATCCACCAAACCAAGCACACTTGGTCCTATAAGCAGACCTGCAATAATTTCACCAACTACTTGTGGTGCCTTACATTTCCTTGCGACTATTCCAAAAAATTTAGCAGTCAAAATAATAATAGCTAAATCCTTAAATACTTCATATGATTCCATAACCTTCTCCTTAGCTTTTCTCTAGAATTCTTTCTTTTCAACAATAAATTCTACCATATTACTTTATAATAGATGTTGCCATGGCAACATTTTATTACTAATATATAAATATAGTCTTGATACTGAGCTTCAGACTATGAGAAAGGTATGGTTATCTTTATGAAATATATAAAACAATTAAAATATCATCCACTTTTTTGTGATATGAAGGAAAGGGAAATAGAAAAGATTCTTTCCTGTTTTTCTTTCAAATATAAGAATTATTCTAAGGATGAGTATATTATCTTAGAAGGTGACCCTGTACAAATTATAGGGATCATCATATATGGCACCGTATTGATGGAAAAAAATGATTTACATGGAAATAGCTATTTTTTTACAGAATTCAGAGAATCCGATATATTTGCAGAACCCTTTATGGATACCAACATAATAAACAGCTCTGTGAATTATAAGGCAATGACAAACTGCCATATTCTATTTTTTAATTATCGGGATATCTGGCGGTCATGTGAATGTCACTGCTCTTGTCATTTATTATTTATAAAAAACCTGACAAATCTCCTTGCTTTGAAATCGAGAATTTTAATGGCAAAAATAGAGATCCTTTCCAAGAAATCCTTAAGAGACCGCATTCTTACTTTTTTTAATCTTGTATCTCACCCCAGTTACCATATAGGGATTTCGGAAAATCATATATCGGCTCCGTTACAGCCGGGCCAGCTTTTTATCCCTTATAATCACACAGAAATGGCTGAATATCTCGGGGTCAACCGCAGCGCTCTTGTAAGGGAATTAAAGCGTATGAAAGATCAAAATATTATTGACTATGAAAAAAATATATATACATTATTATAAATATATATCGCATAACTTAGAACTTCAGATTCTTAAACAAATCTCCAAGAGAGGTACCAATGTCTTCATTGGAACTATACTGCGCCGCTTCTCTTTCTTCCATTTCATCAGCCTGAGATTCCTCTTCCACCGCTTTGATACTCAGGCTTATTTTATTATCGTTGGTATTTAATACCTTCACTTTCACTTTATCACCTACAGTAAGAACCTCAGAGGGACTCTTAATTCTCTTAACAGAAATCTGAGATATATGAACGAGTCCGTTCAATCCTTCTTTCAATGCAACGAACGCTCCGTAAGGCATTAAGGATTCCACCGTTCCTTCCAAAATGGTTCCCGGTACCAGCATAGAAATTCTATGGTTAATTTCCTCTTCTGCCTTCTGTCTCTCCACTACTTTAGCCGACAATATCAGCTTCTTCTTCTCTTCATCCACAGTAATCACTCTTACCGTAAGCTGCCTGTTTAACCAAGGCTCCAATTCTTCCACATAAGTGAGGGATAATTGTGATGCGGGAATGAATCCGCGAATTCCTTCTACAAATGCAATAACTCCACTGTTCACTACCTCACTAACCTTAACACTAATTTCCTTTTCTTCTTCCATATACTGCTTTAAGATATCCCATGATAGAATATCTTTCGCTTCCTTACAAGAAAGTTGTATATTCCCGGCGCCGTCATCCGCCTTTACCACCGTTGCCTCTATTACAGAGCCTATCTCAACCTCTTCTAAAATATTGAACTTCGGATCATTACTCATATCCTCAGCTTTAATTATACCTTGTGCATAGTAATTCAAGTCGAGAATTACCTCTGTCTCATCCACAGAAATTACCGTACCTGATATGATTTCCCCTTCCCCGATCTTCCTGAAAGAAGCCTCCAATTCTCTGCTGTAATCTTCCATCGTCTCCTGAGTGCCGGCTTCATTTTCTGCAGTCGCCTCCATGGGGGTTCCGATGTCTCTACCCGGCTTGTCTTTTTCCAGTAAATCTTTTTCCATTATCTTTCTCCTTTTATTTTTTTTAATATTAGATGATTGCGAAACTCATCGACTGTTATAATTTCATGCACAATTTACAAAACTTTCATACCATCTTTCTTCGTAATCTGTATTTATTGTGCATGAAATTTTTACAACTTATCTGTTTCGCAATTACCTAATTTTTAATATTTATATAGATGACACTTCTTTCGCCACAAACACGCATACCGAACGTGGCATTATCCTTATCCTCCCGCAAGCTATCTCCGGCATGTCTTCCTCCGACCGGGGAATACCATCCGCAAGATACTTCAATCCGGTATCAGCAGCCACAAACCACCCCATATCGGCCGTTAAGCACGGCAGCCAGAATTCCTGCTCTTCCCAGAATACATTGATTGCCAAACATACTATATCATCTTTTTCATTTGTACTTCCCTGAGCACTTCTCCCCGCATAAACGATACGAAGTACCTTAAGATTCTCTTCCGGTTCCATCACTTGAATCTCCGGAAATTTTAAGGAACAATATCCGGAAAACTTCCGAACAACGTCATGTTTCTTTCTAAACTGAATCATATATTTAAAGAACTCATAAATATCTCTATTCTTCTCCAGCATATTCCAATTGAGCCATGAAACTTCATTATCCTGGCAATATGCATTATTATTTCCATACTGGGTATTGCCGAATTCATCTCCGGCCAGGAACATCGGTGTTCCGCGGCTTAACATAAGAACTGCTGCCGCATTTTTAATCATTTTTCTTCGGAGTGCGAGAATCTCGCAGTCTTCTGTCTCTCCTTCTGTCCCGCAGTTCCAACTTCTGTTGTCATCGCTTCCATCCGTATTGTTCCAACCGTTGGCTTCATTATGCTTCATATTGTAGGTATACAAGTCCCATAGTGTAAAACCATCGTGACAGGTCAAAAAGTTTACCGACGCGTTAGTACCTCTGAATTCGGGAAGATACAAATCTCTGGAGCCGGTGATCCGTTGCGCTGCAATATCCGCCATACCATAATCACCCTTTAAGAAATTACGCATATCATCCCGATATCTGCCATTCCACTCCGCCCAGCGATTCCATGCAGGGAAGCTGCCTACCTGATAAAGGCCTCCCGCATCCCACGCCTCGGCGATAAGCTTCACATTCCCAAGAATAGGATCGAAAGCCAAGCTTTGAAGCAGAGGCGGCTTACTCATCGGAGAACCGTCCTCGTTACGCCCTAGTATACTGGCTAAATCAAAACGAAATCCGTCTATATGGTATGCCGTTACCCAATACCGCAGGCATTCCAGTATCATCTGCTGCACGATAGGATGATTACAATTCAGCGTATTCCCACAGCCGCTGAAATTATAGTAATATCCTTCCGGGGTAAGCATATAGTAAATATTATTGTCGAATCCTTTAAAAGAAAAAAATGGTCCCTGCTCATTACCTTCTGCCGTATGGTTGAAAACCACATCTAGAAAGCATTCTATGCCATTGTCGTTCAATTCTTTTATAAGTTCCTTAAGCTCTGTACCCTCTCTGTTATACTCAATATTTCCCGCATAACTTGTATTCGGAGCAAAAAAACTGACAGTATTATATCCCCAGTAATTAACTAACGGCTTTCCATCTACTTCCCGGTAATCGGACATTTCATCGAATTCAAAGATAGGCATTAGCTCAACGGCATTTATTCCAAGTTCCTTCAAATAAGGTATCTTTTCTCTCAGACCCTCAAAAGTTCCCGGATATCTTACGCCTGAAGATTTATGAAAGGTAAATCCCCGGATGTGCATTTCATATATGACTAAATCTGCCATAGGTATTAAAGGCCGCCTATTGTTTCTCCAGTCAAAATCATCCTTTACTACGCGAGCCTTGTAGCAGACCGTCTCCTTTTTTTCCATCCCCCATACACTCTGTCCGGTAACCGCCTTTGCATATATATCTAACAAGCATTTATTTTTATTGAACAGCAATCCCTTTCGAGAATCATATGGCCCGTCCAGGCGATAAGCATACTCGAATTCCTCAATCTTCAGACCGAATACAATCATTGAGTATACTTTTCCTATCTTATAATTTTCAGGAAATCTCAGTACCGCATAAGGCTTCTCTTCCATTCTCTTAAACAATAGCAATTCACAGGAGGTAGCACCAAAAGAATGTACTGTAAAATTAACACCGCAGGGAATCGCTACTGCCCCGTTAATTTCATACATTCCGGGCCTCACATGAAAACCATCTATTACGTCCATCGGAACCATATGTATGTTGCTTAACGGAGAAATAATTTTATTTTTTTCCACTCTTATCCTCCAAACCTGATTGTTCGGTGAACAACGTTTAATAGATTCCGATAAACTCTTCTACCTCATCCTTTACAGGCATTACGCGCAGAGCACCCTTCCTCGTAGTAATGATTGATGCGGCAGCGTTCGCAAAAGTAAGCATCTCATCCAGCTTTTCTTCATCCAGATTATCGATACCATATTTCAATATATAGTGCAAACAACAACCACCGAAAGTATCTCCTGCACCTGTAGTCTCTATTGTTTTCTCCTGAACAAAAGCAAGCTTATCCACCTTGATATTCTTATAATATGCTCTGCTTCCATCTTTCCCCATAGAAAGTACGATTAAAGGAATATTATATTCCTTCTGAAGCTTCTCAATTCCTTTATCAAAATCTTCTTCTCCGGTGAACCACTGAATCTCATTATCGGAGATCTTCAAGAAATCACATTGTCCCAAACCATATGCTACCTGTTCTTTCGCCTCGTCCAAGCTATTCCAAAGGGGAGGTCGAAGATTAGGATCGAAAGAAATAAGAGAACCTTTTTCTTTTGCTTTTTTAATTGCTTTTTTCGTTGCCTTTCTTACTCCTTCATGGGTCATAGACAACGTTCCGAAATGGAAGATACTACAGTTTTCTATAAGATCTTCATTCAATTCCTCTTCTGTAAGCATCATATCTGCACCCGGATTGCGGTAGAAGGAAAAGTCCCTATCCCCATCTTCGAAAGTCTGTACAAAAGCAAGTGTAGTTCTTGATTCTTTATCCACAATAAGCCCTGCCGTATCGATACCCACTTCTTCCAGAACACCTTTCAACTTCGTTCCAAAGATATCTTCTCCAACCTTCCCTATAAAAGCGGTACGATTACCTAACTTCTGAAGCATAGCAAGCACGTTGCATGGAGCTCCGCCGGGATTTGCCTCAAATATAGTATTTCCCTGTTCACTAATTCCATTATCCGTAAAATCAATCAATAACTCTCCCAGCGCAACTACATCAAATTCCTTTTTCATTCTTCCTCTCCTTTATATTAAATAATTTATAAAAGTAGCTGTTCAGTACCTTCACAGTTACTTATAAAATACATTAAAAAGAACCATAAAACTCATTGTTTTTATTATATATCGACTTAAGAAATATTGAAATGCTTTTCATACATATTCTATAAATATTGCATAATTTTAATTAATAAATCAATAGGATCAATACTTTTATACTTCAATGTAACAAGATCTTTCCTATAGGATAAAAATATATAAAAGCAGATAACCCCCCTTTGAGGAAAGTTATCTGCTATTATATTAGAAATTAATATTTAAATGAAGTTTTACCGGTTCTGTTCCTGTTAATTCCACACTTTTTTCGTCCGGCTGGTTCATGGCTGCAAACAGAAGGTATCTATCTCCATCTATCAACCTTTCACCTTTTTCATTTACTACAGCGAAGCTACTTCTATCAATGAATATTCTTTGCTTTAATTTTTCACCTGCTTTTATATGAACCCTTCTAAAGGCACATAAAATTGGATTCTTAATAGCAAATAGGGATGTCATATTTTTCATGTAGACTTGGATAACATCATCCGTATCCACATATCCTTTATTTTCTGCTGTCACTTCTACCCAGATTCCATCCTCATCCAATTCCTTTAACTCAAGTCCTGTAACAACAATCTTTCCATAAGTTAACCCGAAACCGAAGGGGAACTGTGCTTTTCCTTCCATATAGCGGTAAGTTCTTCCCTTCATAGAATAATCTGTGAATTCCGGGAATCCATCCAGATTTTCATAGAAAGTTATAGGGAGCTTTCCGGAAGGTGAGACTTCACCGAATAAAATCTCAGCAACGCTCTTTCCTCCCCTGGCGCCAGGATACCATAACTGTAGTACCGCATTGAAATGTTCCGCGGGGAATCCTATATCGATGGCACTCCCTGACATTAAGCAAAAGATAACAGGCTTTCCTGTCTTTTGTACCGCTTCCATCAAATCCCTCTGAGGCTTTGGCAACTGTAAGTCTATTTTATCACCGGAAGCATAACTATTTCCAGTATCCCCTTCTTCTCCTTCCAAAGTCTCATCTAAACCAAGGCAAAGGATAACCACGTCACTATGCTCTGCTACGATCTGAGCTTCCGCTATTCTATCTTTATCAAAGGCCAGATTCTCTGTTTTTTCTTTCCAAAGGTGGCAGCCTTCCGAATATAAAACACGGGCACTATCTTTTACATATTCCTGTATTCCCTCCAATACTGTAATATACCTGGAAGAAGTCCCATGATAATTACCGATTAATGCCGTTCTGTTATTTGCATTAGGCCCGATAACTCCGATTGTTCGATACTTATCCACAGACAGAGGTAATATCCCATCATTTTTCAACAATACAACACTTTCTTTTGTCGTTTTATCCGCCAGATCCAGATGTTCTTCACATTCCACTTTCTCATAAGGAATATGATCAAACTCCGAATTATCGAAAAGTCCCAACAAATATCGGGTAGTAAATAAACGAACTGCCGATTGTGTGATCGCTTCCTCTGTCACAAGTCCATCCTGAAGGGCATTCAATAAATGGAGATAAGTAATACCGCAATTCAAATCACATCCCGCATTCAGAGCCATAGCTGCAGACTCTTTTGCAGAAGAGGTTACCATATGAAACTCATGGAAATCACGAAGTGCCCAACAGTCGGAAACGAAATGTCCGTCAAATTTCCATTTTCCGCGTAAAATATCTCTGATCAACGTATTGCTTCCACAACAAGGTTCCCCATTTACCCGGTTATAAGCCCCCATTACGGATTCTACTTCCCCTTCCTTAACGAGTGCTTCAAAAGCGGGAAGATAGGTTTCCTCCATATCCTTTGGCGTTGCCTGCGCATCGAACTCGTGCCGTAAAGCCTCGGGGCCCGAATGTACCGCATAATGTTTTGCACATGCTGCTGCCTTCATAGTTTCTCCATCTCCCTGTAATCCTTTTACAAAAGATACTCCTAACCTGGACGTAAGAAATGGGTCTTCCCCATATGTTTCATGACCTCTTCCCCATCTGGGGTCACGGAAAATATTCACATTAGGTGACCAGAATGTGAGACCTTTATAAATATCCCTATCACCATGAGCGGAATATTCATTATATTTTGCTCTGCCTTCCGTCGCTATACAATCTGCAATCTCACGAATTAAATTTTCATCGAAGGTAGCTGCCATTCCAATTGCCTGAGCAAAAATAGTAGCTGTACCGGCACGCGCCACGCCGTGTAATGCCTCACCCCACCAGTTATAAGCAGGAACATTCAATCTCGGAATCGCAGGTGCATCATATCTCAATTGCCCCGCGCGTTCTTCCACCGTCATCTGATCAACCAACTTCTCTGCCCTTTTTCTCGCTTCCTCTCTTGTCATCCTTATCCCCATCCTTTCAGCGTAACTGTATTTATTATTTTCATTCTTCATTTCTCAATTTTCAATTTTTTCATCTATTCACTTTATAGCCTTATTAACCTTACGATAACACACTATTTTTTCTCTTTCTTTCGAATAATTGCTCTCTAACTATCAATTATTGCTAATTTTATACTGACCAAATTACTTATACTGCTAATTTATATTATAATTATTATGTATTTAACGCATGGTTTATAAATAACAATTATTTTTACTTTTATATATTTACTTTTTTACTGTCTATTGTTAGTATTTTAATAAATATTCTAACTATTCAGCTTTATATTTTAGCAATAATTGATTTCTAATAATTGATATAAACACATTTTAAAAATACTATTAAACTATATAATGTCTTGGATAAATAAAAAGAAAAGGATATGAGGATATGATTGAGAACCTAAAAGGAATTTTTGAAATTGTTAATTTCAGAGAAAATACAAACCTTACACTTTATGATAATATTGCACATGAAGACTATCCTCCTCATTGGCATACCCCTCTGGAAATTATTATGCCTATAGAGAATATATATACTGTCACCTGTACTGAACAAACCTTTGTCCTTCAGGAAAATGATATCATTCTAATATGCCCTTACACCCTTCATGCATTACATGCGCCTGTAAAGGGGCGTAGGATTATCTTTCAACCGGATATCTCAATACTCAAAGAGATACGTGATTTGGAGACCGTACTTTCCGTTATATCTCCTGTTTTTCTTATTACTCCGGAAAAATATCCGGAAATCCATCCCCAAATTAGAACTTTACTTATAGAAATCATGGATGAATATGAGAAAAATACTCCCTTAGCGGAAGCCGCTATTTATAGTAAATTTCTTTCTATTATAATTCTAATAGGACGTACCTATACCGAAAATATAAAAAACTTCGATATTACCAATCATAAGCAACAACAATATGCTGAGAAATTCATATATATCTGTAATTACATAAGTGCCCACTGTACAGATAACCTTTCTCTCGACGATATGGCAAGTATAGCGGGATTTTCCAAGTTTCACTTTACAAGGCTCTTTAAGCAGTTTACTAATGTCTCTTTTTATAAATATCTGAATCAAAAAAGAATTGCTACAGCAGAGAAACTATTGGCAAATCCCGAATATACAATTACTGATGTTGCACTGAATTCTGGATTTTCAAGTGTGTCTTCTTTTATTCGAATGTTTAAAATCATTAAAAATTGTACTCCTACTGAGTTTCGTAGTATGCATACGGTTATGTAAAGATCATCGGTTTATAAAATGGAATAAAACTTATATTTTATATTAGCAAAATGGAACTGTCATACATCTTCAATCAATTGGGTAAATTAGAATGTTACTAGCGCGACTGATTGTCGTACAGAATACCGGCCGCTGATTTGCAGCCGGCAATAGAATGTTAGAATTATTCGAACTATTTATTTCTCAATATAATATATTTCTGATACATCTCTTCAAAGAAAGTGCGGTCTTGCGTCAATCTGAAAATTTGCTCCGACTCGCCTGCCTCGGTCATATGGCGAATCAATTGCAGCATTTCCTCCTGACCTTCTTCTCGACCTTCCACGCAACCCTCTGCTCGGCCCTCTGCTCGGCCTTCTTCTCGGCCTTCTTCTCTCCCCTCTAATAGCCCCTCTTTATGCGCTTCTTTTCTTGCTTCTTCGCATGCCTCTTCACATACAGCTCTCGCCGAATCCTGGATAAACTCTTCAATTGTCATATACTGTCCCTCCCATTCCCGGTTTCTTTTCACTGCCGTTACTCGGTGATGCAGATGCTCAATTGTTTGATCCTGAAGCTCCTTCACAGATTCGTCGGTACTATCTTCCAGATACTTTAGAAAATTCACAAGTACATCCGGCACTTCTTCCGCATTCTTTCCCTTAGTGTTTAGGAAAATCTTAGTCGTTTCATCGCCTAATGGAAACCCTCGTTCCAGACAGCGATTTTCAAACGTATAACGGTATAGTCCTAGTCCAAAAGGATCAAACGCGCAGATAAAGATAACATAATTGGGATGCAGTTCACTAAAATCATCGCCCGGCTTAAGGGAAGAAATATCCATCTGAGCCTGATAATAGCGGCTACGCTTAACAATATTCCTATTATTGTCATTTTACATCTCCAGATTATAATCCACTTGCGTCTCATCGCCGGCATATACATCCAGACGTACACTCCTAAAATCCGAACTCAATAAGATGCTATGTTCCGCATGTACTTTGACCTTAGATATGGGACGCTCTAAAATAAGCTCCAATACCATGCGGCAGGTCTCATCATCCTGCATGACTATAGCAAACAAAAAAGCACTGCTTAAATCTAATTCCTGAAATTTCTTCAATGTCATATATTCTCCTTTAAGATGTATGACGTTGAATCCATTTTGCCTTTAATTTTATTATAGAGGGTGCTAGAACGATTTACAATGCTTTTATATCCGGGATAATTGTTTTATTTTTAAAGTTCTCATCACTAAATCAGTATTTTATTATCTTTATTAAGAATCCTATTTCACTCTCTTTGATATAACTAGATATCTTCCATCCGTAGTATGATAAGAGCAAGTAGATAGGGTTAGTAACTGCTCTCCATACTTTACCTGCGTCTCCGTTTTATTCAATGATTTTCTACGAATTTCTTTTATAAAACTATTGAATTGATTCTCATCACCAAAATTAATAGGAAAATAGTTCCCCACATCATAGGTATCTTCCGCATTAATAGGAAAGGCGGCTATCACTTCATATTCCTGCACTTCATCCAATGTATATAAAAGTATTATCCCATGTTCCTTCCAAAAATTTTCCTCTTGATAGGATATAATATCGGAGAACATAGAGCCATTTTTCATATTGTGTCCATGTACAATAATATTATCTGACTGGGGCGAAAGAGAACACTCTGCATCGATAAAAGGTACTCCAGACATGGAGTATTTCTGAGCAAAGTTCCTATGTAAGTAATATTCTGCATCCTTGGGTGTATACATAACCGGATAATCAATTTTTGTATCAGGTATCATCACCCATCCGGCAATATCTCCATTTTCTTCTTGCAGCCTTGCAATATTAATAACTCGTCCCTTTTCCATGCCAATAGAATCAGAGGAGGGATCCTCTATGATATCCCCTCCTCTGTCCTCAGCCATCTCAATCAACCTACTGAATTCTCCGGAGTCGTAGGATAGAGAGCCAAAATAAAATGCAAGACTCAAACATCCTACAACAATAACTGTGCAGAGAATTCCTATTGACAGGTTAATTATTTTTTCTTTTTTATTTCTATTATTTATTTTGTTTTTACTGAACTTTTTTTGATTAGTCATAATAATAATTTGAATGCTTTTTCTTATATATAATTAGAGCTACTAAGCCTGCAATCGCTATCAATATAATGGAAATAATCGGTATAAACGGCATACTATCTCCCGTCTTAGCAATAGCAGATGCGGAAAGTGTAACTCCGTTCTCATCCACATATGAATATGTACCATCGGCATTTTGTACTTTTTTATAAATTCCGATTATATTACCGTCATCATCCACTATTATAATTCTTTCAGGGCTGTTCTCGTTGTTAGGGTCAGGTACCTCACCTATCTTGAACTTAGCAAGCTCAGAAGATTTATTAGGAGTCTTATCATCCGGATCCTCATTGCTACTGCCGCCCGAAGATTTAACATTCTTCGTATTCGTAAAGTGAGCCACACTAGCCGTCTCATGGGAGATAGTTCCAATCTCTCCGGTAAATGTCGTTACATATCCTTCGGAAGAATAATCCATTTCCTCCACCATATAAATAGTACCTTCAAGAATTCCTTCGATTTCAATAGATTGATCATGAGCGAGTTTAATAATATCGCCGCTCTTAATCGTTCCATCTTCTACACCATTTCCTATGTATGGATAAGATCCATCTTTGTTAAACGTAACAATGAACTCGAATTCCTTATTTTTATCTCCCTTATTACCTGCTACTGTTTTACTAATGGAAAGAGTACCTAAGTTTCTGGTATTGGTGAAGGAAGCTCTACTCGTAATACCATCAAGTATTGTTCCTGTATCACCTTCTTTTTTCATAACGTAACCATCTTCGCTATAATCCTTCTCCTTAACCGTATATTTAATTCCTTCCGGAATATCATAAATGGTAATTGACTGCCCATCCGCCAACTCTATAGTATCACCACTTGTTATCGTTCCATCAGATATTCCCTTTCCGATATAGTCAAAAGATTTATTCGTTCCATCGAAGGTTACTGTGAATTCGAATTTCTTATTCTTATCTCCGCCATTTCCATCTACAATTTTTTCAATAGTGAGTTTTCCTACTTCTCTTGCATTATTAAAGATGGCAATGATTGGATTACTTTTGTTGGCAGGTCCTACGCTTCCTTCAGCATTAGTTTTTGTAGTAATATAACCCTCTGCCGAATAATCATGTTCTGATACTTTATAAAATGTATTTTCCGGTAAATCTTCAATGGATATATATTGCCCTGCTTTCAGTTTAATGGTATCTCCTGTGCTTATTGTTCCATCACTAATTCCACCATATCCTTTATATGCCAAGTTAGTATAAGAGAATAGATTACTGGGATTCGTATTAGAAAGCTCAATTGGGAATTCAAATTCTCTATCTTCTTCCGCACCAGATCCTGATACAGTTTTTCTAATAATTAATCCACCAATATTTTTCGTATTGAAAAATAGTACTCTTTCTGTATTATCCACTATAATAGTTCCTTTATTACTTCCTCCACTTACCGTAGATACATAACCATCAGAAGTATAATCGTCTTCTATTACTGTGTACTTACTATCTTTTGGTAAATCGAAAATCTTGAATTCTTCCTTACTAGATATTTCAAAAAAATCACTGCTTTTAATTTTTCCTGTTTCAAGGGTTCTTCCATACTTATCCAATAAATTATATGAATATTCGGACGTATCTTCTATCACATCAGAACTATCCCTTAATATAAATTGGAATCTAAACTTCTTATCTACATCTACATCATTACCAAGCACTTCTTTTTCTATTAAAAGACTTCCTACAATACCTTTTTTATAATTTTTAATATCAATATTACTAGTTACAGAACCATCAATACTCGTTACAGGCTTTCCAAGAACTTTTTCTACATGTACCTTGTATTCTCTGTCAGAAATATTATATTCATTACCGACTACTTCTATTTCTTTTAATATATAATCTCCATCAGGCAGTGCTTTCATAGTAAGAATTCCGTTAGAATTAGTAATTCCTTCCCTTATTACCACTCCGCTTGTAGAATACAATATAAATTTTACACCTGGCAAAGGTAAATCAGTACTTCCATCCGTCTTTGTAATTTCAAACCATCCGCTTCTTTCAAAAATAGCACCTGATGTATAACTTGCAATACTAAAGCTTTGGAATGTAGATAATGGATTCACACTAGATGAAATAAATTCTACTGTATTATGTATATTAGATCCATCTCCCGTTATATCCGTATAATAGACTAAACGATAAGATTTATCTTTCTCCGGTGGATAAAAATAAAGAGTTCTACTTGCATTGTCATAATTTATAATATCTTTATCAGGAAGCAGTAATGCAGAACCTTCCTCATACTTACCATCATTTTTTAGTGTTAATTCAACAACTCTTATATTTTCTGTTCCATCTGCTTCTTTTATTACTAACTGACCATTTGCATCTGTTCTTAAATCAATACCTACATCAAGTATATCTTTAATATAAGAATTAGGATAATCAATTTCATATGGTCTGTAATCTATTGTCCATATTAAATAATCTTGTCCTTCAAAACTTCTATTGACATCTTTTGTTATAATAGAATTTTCAATAATAACATCTGTATCATCATTTACTGGAACTGTCACTTTATCATTATCTATAAGTTCTATTTTATTATTTTCTGTATAATCCTTAATTTCACTCAAATAATCTTTAACTGTATCTTCTGTAGGCCCTGCTTTTACTAATATGATATAACTTTTAGTAAGGTTCTTAAAATCAAAAGTCATTTCTTGTCCAAAAGCATCAGAAGCTGTGGCAGTAGGTTGAGGTGTTTCTTCTAAAATAGAAGAATAATCGGATATATAATTTTTTATAGAACCATTAATTTCATAAAGTAAGAAATCACTATTTCCATTAATCTTTTCAAATTCCCATCCCTTCGGAAGACTATCTTTTATTTTATAATTTCCTATTATTTCTCCTATTATTGCAGTATCTCCATTCGTAATATCAATACCATTAGGATTCACACGGATACGGTAAATAACAGATTTGTCTATGTAATCATAACTATCTTCCCCTCCTTCTGTTTTATCCACCAAAGAGGATATACTCGCATCCGATACATCACTAGCTTCCGATACTTTTTTTGCATCTTCTCTATTCAATATATCTTTATTCAGCATATTACTTGAAATTTGATAGCTACTCCCACTTTCATTTAATTCAATATCATTTGAAAGTAGATGAGCTCTATTATATATATTATTTCTATCATTAGATGCATAAAAGTTAGGGTTTGTAACAATCGTCTTATAAGTAAAATTATGTACTTTTGTATGATCAATACTAATACCACCAACCCCAGTCACTACTAATAAATCTGCAACCGCCACTCCACCTATCGTAAGGGTATGTATTTTATACTCTAGATCTGTACTTCCCATATTGAAGGAAGTCGTATCTATTTTTTGATTGTAATGACGGGTAATATTTTTCAAGGTAGTTTCAGATACATCATTCAAATTACCTTCATTACCTATTTTTGAACCCACCATATCAATATTATCAATATCTATGGATGTACCATATACCAATAAATCAAGAACTCTTAATCCTCCCCCTAATTCCTGTTTCTTTGTATCTACAGTAACATTCCAAGTCATTTTATGATTCTGTACATCATAGGTTCCTGCAGACTTTCTAATACTTGGTACACCTATCGTAACACCATAATTATTAGATACTATTCCACCTGGTTTTTCCGTGCCTCTTATTGTAGCACTATTATTATAAGGAATTTCTTTATTGGCATTGGCTACATTCGTAACTCTTGTTACTATTTCTACTTTATATTTTCCGGAAATATTTCCTAAACCAATTGTAAGTTTTGTTTTATCATCTAAGGACGTCGGAACTACAGTATGGGATACATCTTCATTATAATCTGTACCATCGTGTTTCTTCACTGTAGCACTTACATAGGATAACCCACTTTGAAGAGTATCATCCAAATAAGCATCTGACATCTTTCCTTCAATATATATTGTCCATTTTATTTGTCTATCAGATGGGTCATATGTTTCACTTTCATCCAATCCAGTTCCAACAACTAAACCTTCTTTTTCTATCCACTTTAATATAAAAGAAGCATTTCCTGTAGCAGTAGATACAACATTTACACCTTTTTTAATATATGCCGTGTTACCGACTGTTACATTACCATTTTCATAATACTTATTTTCAGGTATATTAGTCTGGAAATGAATATACCTAGTACCTATCCATTCTTCATCTGCAGGTGTATCTCCGGTAAATGTATAAGATAATTCTTTACTTACAGTATCATAAGTTTCTCCAGATGATACCACTATATTTGTACCTTCTTTATCTGTAGTGATTTTAAATTGATTATTATATGATCCACCATTTGTATCTGTTAATATATCAGAAAAAGTATAGCCATCTAAACTTCCATCATCTATAACACCATCATCATTAACTCCACCTGTTCTATTGGCATTTACTCTTACTACCCAATTAATTACCCCATTAACTATATCAGCTTTTCCTTCTTTTAAAGAAGTTATTTCTGTTTTTTTGGCAGGAAGAATTAACTTAAATTGTTTATCATATATGGTAACATCTAATTCTTTATCACTTTCATCTTCATTATCCCCATCAAATTTTAGCCTCATACTAAAATTTGCACCTACATTCTTTATACCCTTGTCATCTACCGTATCGGTAAAAGTAACTTTTGCTTTTTGTTTACTATCTAAAGGATCCGTTATAATTTCTAAATCGGCTACCTTATCTCCTTCATAATATAATTCAGCTTGAACACTTCCCATTAATTTAAATGATTCAGGAAGAGGAATATATGCAAAATCTCCTGATTTTATATATAGACTTTCATCAACATCAGTTTCAAAATCACCAGTTACAGGAAAAATAAAAGATACATTAACGTCTATTTCCTTTTTAGGATCTAGCCCTGTTGAAGAAGTAATTTCTACATTATCCTGCTTAATAATTGCTATTATATCATCAAGAAGATCAGATTTATCAATTCCAACACCGAACGGAATTATAATTCCCCCTCCCAAAATATCAAAACTTCCCATCAAAAGTTCATCATCCACTTCATCCATAATATCATCTTCTATAATATCATCTTCTATAATATCTGATACTTCTTCTCCCAGCATTTCATCCTCTATACTGGAATCTGTTCCTTCTTCCACTTTAGAAGAATTCTTATCGGAAGTCCCTTCTGTCTTATCTTTTTCTTCCGAGCCTAAATCTTCAGAATCTATTTCCTCTTCATCCGATACTTTTTCTTCCGAAACTTCTTCTATAACAGAATCTGTTTCTTCCTGAACTTTTATTTCATTGCTAGAAACACTAACCTCTGATGCATATGCTGTCGATACATTAGAAGTCAAAGTACCATTCGTACTTAACAACACAAATAAAAGTAACCAGGATATTCCTTTTAAAATTCGTTTTTTCCTACTTACATTAAAGGGGTTCATGTTTTTACTTTTCTCCTTCTCTTTAGAATTTTACTTTTTTACTTTTTATGTAATTTACGAAAGGAATAGATAAATAAATAACTATTCCTAGTATCAGTGTTAATTATATAAAATTACGAAAAATAAATCTTGAAAAAAAATGCAAAAATTCTTAATTTTTTAATCATCTGGGAGAAAATATTCATTACATTTAATATATTTTTTAAATTATACAACAAATTAATTTCTTTTTATGTTAAAATGTTAAGTAATATGGTATTGTAATAATTTTTTTAAGAAAGAGTGAATGCAAATGAAGATTGGTTTCCTTTTAAAAGAACTTATTATTATTGCTAAAAAACAAAAGACAGATTTTGCTTTATATATGAATATGACCCCTAGTGGCTTAAGTAAAATCCTTTCTGAAAAAGGATTTCCTGTTATGAAAGAGAGAAAAATATTTACAAAACAAGCATCCGATTATTTTGCTGAAGCAATTTACGCTCCCGGATGCTATTGGAAATTTGAAAATATCTTTCCTGTTATTTATGATTTTGAATCAAAGGATGACTTACAATCCTTTTTATCTTATGCCATTGAATATGCCTTAGATAATACTTTTACAGAAGAAAATAATATTAATTTGGATTACTCTGAGAGAGGATATTTCTATTTAGGAAGAAGACCTGTCATTAGTTTACTATGTATTACTTTATCTAATTTCATAGTGAACAATCTCAATGAACCTTTAGAAATATATTTTTCCGCGCCCTTATCCGACTCTTCATACTATAGGCTATTTCAAAAGATTAAATTTGTCGGATATGCTAAATTTAAAAATATTACATTGAATTATTTCTTTAACAAAGAGATCTTAAATGATAGTAATAAAATTTATTTAAATGATCTTATTTTACTTATTTCCAAACTTCAGAAATATTTTCGTATCAATTTATGGGAATCTATTTCTTCTACCTCATACTTCTTATTTTTAAAGGGATATATTTTATTAACTTTTGATTTACAGATTAATGGAACTCCGGTTCTAATTCCTATTCATCATAAGAGCTATTTAGCGATTTTTTATAATTCACTTATACAAAGAGAAATCAAAAAAATAAGTTATAGTCGGGAAGAAATTATTCACCTTTTGGAAGAAAATCCTGAAAGATTCAATAATTTATTAGAACAAGGAGTAGATAGTGTATTCAATTTCGTATCTATCGGATATTTATTAAATAAAAAGGAATTAGATGCTGCAACGAACAATTCTCTCGTTTCTGAAACCATATGGAAATTATTTTGTAGTATTCTTTCAGAAAAAACTATATTTGCAGTTTCTATCGCCGCTATGGAGAAATTTGTTTCTTTTGGAAAAGTAATTGCCCCATTAATTGGTCCTGTTTATTTTCCTTCTAATGAACGTATTTCTTACCTTCAAAGACTCGATTCTTATTTAGATGATGGGAATCATAGTAAAATAAAGATTATAAATAGTGATTTATCCAATATTGCAATGTTTTGTTTCCAAGATTTTAGTATTGTTTATATGATTAATGATACCTATGAAAATGAAATATTCCATGTTTTTAGAACAGATAAAATAAAAACTCTATTTTATGATGAATATATTAAGGATGATAAGGTATCTTCTGTAGACTTTTCTGAGGACTTATGGAAAGCTTATCAAAAAGGATTAATAAATATTGATTTATCATAGAAATACTAAAAATAAAAACGCAGTTCTCATCTTTAATCTTTACGATGAGAACTGCGTCTTTTATATACCTTAGCCGCAAGCGGCCGCAGTATGTTTTTTGCACACTAGCTTTGCTCGGCGCAGGAAGTTATCCACATTTTTCGTTTTTTTCTACCTTTTTTGTGAATTATTCTTCTATTTCTTCCACCGGAAGAGTTACTTCCTCTTCTTCGATCACCGGATGTCTTTCTTCCTCAGGAATGTCTTCCAAAGCATCCTCCAGATTTTCGAATTCCTGATTTCCATTTGATACTTTTTCCCTTACTTTAGCAATTCTTGCTACCTTGACACCATCATCCAAATTAATCATTCTCACACCGGAAGTAATTCTTCCTAAAGTGGATATATCATCCATGCGAAGCTGAATAATAATACCGAGTGTAGTGATCATCATAATTTCATGATCATCATCGACTGCTTTTACACCTACTACATATCCGGTCTTTTCGGTAATCTTATAACATTTTACTCCTTTACCGCCGCGTTTTTGTACGGTGAATTCTTCCAAATAAGTACGTTTACCCATTCCGTTCTCAGATACGATAAGAAGAGAATCTCCCTGATGATCTAACTGCATTCCAACAATTTCATCTCTATCAATAAGATTCATACCGATAACGCCCATAGAAGCTCTTCCGGTAGCTCTTACATCGGTCTCTTTAAAGCGAATACAAATACCTTGTCTTGTAACGAGGAAGATTTCTGTATTTTTATCGGTTATTTTAACTTCTATTAATTCATCATCTTCACGAAGGTTAATAGCTGCAAGTCCATTCTTTCTCACATTACTATACTCCATAATATGAGTCTTTTTAACAATGCCCTTCTTCGTTACCATAAATAAGTTTTTATCTTCTTCATAATCTTTTACCGGTATAATAGCGGATATCTTCTCTCCGGGAGTAAGCTGTAATAAATTAATAATTGCTGTTCCCCTGGCAGTTCTTCCTGCTTCCGGTATTTCATAAGCTTTCAGACGGTATACACGTCCATAATTAGTAAAGAACATGATATAATGATGGGTCGTAGTCATAAGAAGGTCTTCTATGAAGTCTTCTTCTATCGTCTGCATCCCTTTAATACCTTTACCGCCTCTGTTCTGGCTCTTGAAGTTATCAATGGTCATACGCTTAATATAGCCTAAGCTCGTCATGGCAATAACTGTATTATCCTTAGGAATCAAATCCTCCATATTAATATCATATACATCAAAGCCTATCACACTTCTTCTTTCATCACCATACTTCTCAGAAATTATGGATATTTCCTCCCTAATCACACCGAGCAACAATTTTCTATCAGCAAGAATTGCACGAAGTGCTGCTATTTTTTCTAACAGTTCTTTATGTTCATTCTCTATTTTATCTCTTTCTAATCCGGTTAATGTACGGAGTCTCATATCTACAATAGCTTGAGCTTGTGCATCGGAAAGCCCGAAACGTTCTATCAATCTCTGTTTCGCTATTTGTACATTATTACTACTCCTAATAATACTAATTACTTCATCGATGTGATCGAGAGCAATTAACAAACCTTGTAAGATATGATCGCGTTCTTCCGCTTTATTTAAATCATATTTCGTTCTTCTTGTAACTACTTCTTCCTGATGTGCAAGATAATTCGTAAGCATATCTAGAATATTCATTACTTTCGGTTCATTATTAACGAGAGCAAGCATAATAATGCCGAAAGTATCCTGCATCTGTGTATGCTTATAAAGCTGATTCATAATAACGTTAGCATTCGCATCTCTTCGTAATTCAATAACGATACGCATACCTTCTCTATCAGATTCATCACGAAGATCGGTAATACCATCTATTTTCTTTAACTTTACGAGCTCTGCAATTTTAAGAATAAGATTCGCTTTGTTCACCATATACGGAAGTTCCGTTACGATGATTCTACTCTTTCCATTGGGAAGTGTCTCGATATCTGTCACTGCGCGGACCCTTACTTTACCGCGGCCGGTACGGTATGCTTCTTCACTGCCCCTCGTTCCAAGAATAATACCTCCCGTAGGAAAGTCAGGAGCTTTGATAATAGAAAGAATCTCTTCGATATCCGTATCTCTGTCTTCTTCCACTCTATTATCTATTATTTTAACAACTGAATCGATCACCTCTCGTAAATTGTGAGGTGGAATGTTAGTTGCCATACCGACAGCAATACCTGTAGTACCATTCACAAGTAGATTCGGATAACGGCTGGGAAGTACAGCCGGTTCCCTCTCTGTCTCATCGAAGTTAGGGATGAAATCTACCGTATCTTTATTAATATCGGCAAGAAGCTCCATGGAAATCTTAGAAAGCCTCGCTTCCGTATAACGCATCGCCGCTGCACCATCTCCATCCACAGAACCGAAGTTACCATGACCATCTACGAGCGGATAACGAGTAGACCAAGGCTGTGCCATATTTACGAGAGCACCATAGATAGAACTATCTCCGTGAGGATGATATTTACCCATCGTATCTCCGACAATACGTGCGCTCTTTCTATGAGGCTTATCAGGGCCATTATTTAATTCTATCATGGAATACAGCACTCTTCGCTGCACCGGTTTCAAACCATCTCTTACATCTGGAAGTGCACGAGAGGCGATAACGCTCATCGCATAATCAATATAAGAGGTCTCCATCGTCTTTTTCAGGTCAACATCATGAACTTTATCAAAGACTGTGTCCTTAACATTATCTTCCATTTTCTATAATCTCCATTTCGTAATCGCGACTTACTAAATATCGAGGTTTTTCACGAACTTAGCATTTTCTTCAATAAATTCCCGCCGCGGCTCTACTTTATCACCCATCAATGTTGTGAAAGTCAGGTCAATTTCCGATTCCGCTTCCTCATCTATCGTAACGCGAAGAAGAACTCTTCTTTCAGGATCCATCGTTGTCTCCCATAACTGTTCAGGGTCCATCTCGCCAAGTCCTTTATAACGCTGAATCTTATTATTCTGATCTCTGCCTACTTCTTGAAGAATAGTATCCAGCTCATCATCACTGTAAGCATACCAGACCTTCTTATTCTTCTCCAGTTTATAAAGAGGGGGTTGTGCCAGATACACATAGCCTCCCTTGATTAAGTCAGGCATAAAACGATAAAGGAACGTTAAAAGTAAGGTGGAAATATGTGCACCATCCACATCCGCATCCGTCATAATAATAATCTTATGATAACGTAACTTACTAATATCAAAATCTTCATGGATACCGGTACCGAAAGCAGTAATCATCGCTTTAATTTCCGCATTGGCATATATTTTATCTAACCTCGCTTTTTCCACATTCAATATTTTACCGCGAAGCGGTAAAATTGCCTGTGTCGCACGGCTTCTGGCAGTTTTAGCACTACCGCCGGCGGAATCTCCTTCGACGATATATATCTCACAATTTACCGGATCTTTATCCGAACAATCTGCTAACTTTCCGGGAAGGCTCATTCCTTCCAAAGCTGTTTTTCTTCTCGTCAGATCCCTCGCTTTTCTTGCCGCATCGCGAGCGCGCTGAGCCAAAATCGATTTTTCACATATAATTTTGGCAACGTTAGGATTCTGCTCCAGGAAATAAGTGAGCTGCTCACTGACAATATTATCGACAGCACCTCTTGCCTCGCTATTCCCAAGCTTCTGCTTCGTTTGTCCTTCAAACTGAGGATCTTCTATTTTCACACTGACAATAGCTGTTAATCCTTCTCTTATATCCTCACCGGATAAATTAGTTTCATTTTCCTTAAGTAATCTGTTATTTCTTGCATAATCATTAAGGGTCTTAGTAAGGGCATTACGGAAACCAATTAAATGAGTTCCGCCCTCCGGTGTATTAATATTATTAACGAAGCTATAAGAACTTTCCATATAAGAATCATTGTGCTGCATCGCTACTTCTACATATACACCATTTTTATTACCTTCAAAATACATAATACTGCTATACAAAGGAGTTTTACTCCTATTTAAATAACTAACGAATTCCTTAATACCACCTTCATAGTGGAATTCTTTAACGATCGGTTTCTCTTCTTCCCCCACTCTCATATCAGTAAGGATAATTCTAAGATCCTTTGTAAGGAATGCCATCTCTCTTAAACGTTGTTTCAATACATCGAATTCATAAGCAGTAGTTTCTTGGAAAATAGTAGAGTCAGGCTTGAATGTAACCTTCGTTCCACTCTTTTCTTCAGGGCATTCTCCTATTTCCTTAAGGGGATAACATACGTGTCCTCTTTCATAACGTTGCTTATACTGTTTACCATTTTGGCATATTTCCACTTCCAGCCAATCAGAAAGAGCGTTTACAACAGAAGCTCCTACTCCGTGAAGGCCGCCGGAAACTTTATATCCTCCACCGCCGAATTTACCACCAGCATGAAGAATCGTAAATGCCACCTCTACTGCCGGAATTCCTGCTTTGTGATTAATGCCTACAGGAATACCACGTCCATTATCGGTAACCGTTACCGAATTATCCTCATTAATAATAACTTCTATCTTATCGCAAAATCCCGCAAGAGCCTCATCCACGGCATTATCCACGATTTCGTATACCAAATGATGAAGTCCCCTTGAAGAGGTACTTCCAATATACATACCAGGTCTTTTCCTTACTGCTTCAAGACCCTCTAATATTTGAATTTGGTCTGCTCCGTAATCATTTTGATTGCTCATTTTATAAATATGCTCCTTTCACAACTTCAGCCATTTAATCTTGAACGCTTCCCTTCACTATCCGGAATACTTTGTCGATTTCGAATCTATTGTTGACGAATTCATCCAATCCGGTACAGGTAATAATCGTCTGTATATCGCCAATGCTGCCAAGAAGGTAATTTTGTCTGTTGCTGTCAAGCTCCGATAATACATCATCAAGAAGAAGTATCGGAGTATCTTTTGTTATTTTTTTTACTAATTCTATTTCGGATAATTTAAGAGATAGAGCTGCTGTCCTTTGCTGCCCTTGAGAACCGAATTTACGAATATCTATGTTATCTACAAGAAAACAAAAATCATCCCTATGGGGCCCTATCGATGTTTGTTTAAGACGTATATCCTTTTCCTGGCTACTTTTCATCATTCTTGCAAAATCATCAATTTCCACATCTGGCTCATATTTGATTAAAATTTCTTCTCTTTCTCCAGATAACTTTTTATGTATTCCATAGATAATTTCATTTAATTGTTCTACGAAAATACGGCGTCGTTCTATAATCTTACTTCCAAAGGATACTAACTGGGAATCCCAGATATTTAAAGTCTCCTTTAGTTCCGGATTAAAATACATATCCTTTAGAAGTTTATTCCTCTGATTTACAATTTTATTATAATGATTCAAATTATAGAGATAGAAATTATCCAACTGACAAAGTTCCATATCTACAAATCTTCTTCTTTCAGCCGGCCCATTCTTAATAATGCTTAGATCCTCAGGAGAAAAAAAGACAACATTTAATAAACCGAGAAGATCGGCAGCCTTTTTAATCTTCTGCCCATCAATTGCTATACCTTTTGATTTACTTTTACGAAGATGAATATCTACTTTATATTCCATACCCTGTTTCTCAACATAGGTTCTTATATGAGATTCTTCCGAATCGAAATTAACAATATCCTTGTCTTTACTTCCTTTGTGGGATTTTGTAGTTGCGGATAGATAAATGGCTTCCAATACGTTGGTTTTTCCCTGAGCATTATCGCCATACAGGATATTTGTTCCTTCACTGAACTTTAAATCCAGAAAATCATAATTTCTGAAATTCATCAGTTCCAACGATTTAATAATCATGATTACACCTTGTTTTCCAAATACAAAAATATACTTCCGTATAACTTTATTTCTGTATTAAAATCTTTTTTCCATCAAATTCCACAACATCTTTATCGTATAGCTTCTTCCCTCTTTGGAATTCAGGCTGTCCATTCACCTTTACATATCCATCCAAAATAACTTCTTTTGCTTCTACTCCGGATTCTACATAACCTGCAGCCTTTAATGCCTGGCCAAGTTTGATATATTCATCTCTTAATTTTATTATTTCCATGTTTTCCCTTATATTTCAAAATACAGCTTTGAAATTGTTTTTTATTTAAAATTTAAAAAATTTATTAATAATCATTAATTAACCGTAGTAAAGTTAACAGGAAGAATCAGATAAGTATATTTTTCTTCCGCATCGCGAATAAAACAAGGTGCTTTAGGATTTACAAGGTAAATATCGATTTCTTCATCATCTATTACCCTTAGCGCATCGATTAAAAATTTAGGATTGAAACCGATCATAATATCCTTACCCTTTTTATCGATATCAATTTCTTCATTCATACTTCCTACAGCGGAATTGATTTTCAGTTCCATAACTTCATCAGTCATATTAATAATAATCGGCTTCTTATCCCCTTCTTTTACAAGAAGAGTTGCCCTATCGATACAATTTAAAAATTCCTTTTTATTAATTCTTACTTTCGTCTCATAATCACTGGAAAGCATTTGATCAATTTTAAAATATTCTCCTTCAATCAAGCGTGAAACCACCGTAGTCCTGTCGAATTCAAATACTATATGCTTATCGGTAAAGAAAATATGTACGTCTTTATCCATATCCCCCGATAATATTTTACTTATTTCATTCAATGTCTTGCCGGGAACAACAACTTTCTTAGGCATATAAAAGTTCTTAAGACCTATTTTTCTTATAGAGATTCTATGTCCGTCTAAAGATACTACTTTTAAGATATCTTCATTAATCTCAAATAATTCACCTGTCATCAATTTATTGCTGTCATTATCTGAAATTGAGAAGATTGTCTGTCTGATCACTTCCTTCAAAGTAAACTGGGTAACAAGAATAGAATCTATTTTTTCGATAGAAGGTAAGTAAGAAAAATCATCTCCCGGTTTTCCAATAATATTAAATTTCGCCTTTTCACAAGTAATTGTTGTCTTATAAGAAGCATCCGTTACGATTGTAATATCATTATCAGGAAGCTTTCTTACAATTTCCAGGAAAATCTTCGCATCCAAGGCAATAATACCCTTTTCTACTATATCCCCTTCGATCAATGTCTCTATGCCAAGTTCCATATCGTTGGCTATTAGTTTGATGTTCCCTCCCCTTGCATCAATTAATATACATTCAAGGATGGACATAGTCGTTTTATTGGGGACTGCTTTTGATACGATTTGTACTCCTGTAAGAAGATTTGATTTTGAACAAACTAATTTCATTTGTGTATAACTTCCTTTCTGAAAATAAAAAAGTTTGAGGATGTGCAGAGCTTATAAATATATAAAGAATTCAGTAATATAATTAGTAATAGATGTTGATATGTGTATAACCTTATCTATTATACTATTTTTCAGGGAAAAAAGAAATCATAATATATGTGAAAAACTAAATATAACTTTGGGATAACCTATGAATTATTCACATAGCACTTTTAATTCATTAATATTCCTTTTTAAGTCCTATAAGGTATCAACATATTAACCACATAATAATAAACATTCCATTGTGGAAAATTTCAATATTAAAACCTTAAGATGGATTGATTTTTTTCTTAATGATTTCCACTTTATTTTTAAGTTCTTCGTTATTATTAAGTTCCTCTGTTATTTTATTTACTCCGTGAATAATTGTCGTGTGATCCTTTTTACCGAGTATCTTTCCTATATTCTGATAAGATATATCTGTCATGGAACGGCAAAGATACATAACGACCTGTCTCGGCTCTACGAATTCAGAATTACGCTTCTTGGAAGTAATATCATCAGGATGAACTCCAAAGTGTTCTGACACGATATTAATAATAAGAGAGGGACTTATTTCTTTTGGCTTGTCAGGATATATAATATCCTTTAATGCTTCTTCCGCTATTTCTAAAGTAATTTCTACATTATTAAGCTTAGAGAAAGCTATGATTTTATTAAAGGCCCCTTCTAATTCTCTAATATTTGATTTAATATTAGTCGCTATATATTTGAATATTTCATTATCTACTTCCTTATTGTAACTTTCTGCGTTTTTCTTAAGAATTGCCATTCGTGTCTCATAATCAGGCGGTTGAATATCTGAAATCAATCCCCATTCGAAACGGGAACGGAATCGTTCTTCTAAGGTTTCCATTTCTTTGGGCGGTTTGTCCGAGGAAAGAATGATCTGTTTACCGGAAGAGTGAAGTACATTGAAGGTATGGAAGAATTCTTCCTGCGTGCTTTCTTTTCCTATAATAAACTGAACGTCATCGATAAGTAAAATATCTACCGTACGATATTTCTCTCTTAACTTAGTCATGGCTGCCGCATTACCGCTTCGAATAGATTCAATTACTTCATTGGTAAATTGTTCTGAAGTAACGTAGAGAACCTTCATGTTCGGATTTTGATTCAAAATAAAGTGGCCAATTGAGTGCATCAAGTGAGTTTTACCAAGTCCGGCTCCCCCGTATAAGTAGAGAGGATTATAAGCTTCGCCTGGAGATTCGGCTACTGCGAGAGAAGCTGAATGAGCAAATTTATTATTATTTCCTACTACGAAGGTATCGAATCGGTACTTTGGATTAAGATTGGCTTTCTCATAATTAATATTATACTGGGGTTTCAAGGCCATAGAATCTTCTAATTCATCGATATCCTTTTCTAATATGAAGGAGATATCATATTCATGGTCCATCATCTCAGTAATAGTAACTTGAAAGTAACTTTTATATTTATTTGTAATGTAACTTAAGGCGTGAGCCTGGTCAGAAGGAATCAAAATGGTAACCACATCGTTATCTACTCCGTAGAAATTAAGATTGGCTACCCATGTATTGTAAGAAATATTTGAAAGATCATATTCCTTTTTTATCGTTTGTTTGATTAATTCCCAATTTTCTTTAATAGAATCCATGCAATGCCTCCGATTTTGTAAAATACAGCATAAGTATATGTAAAGCGAAAATACCTCATTTACATCTTAATATAAATAATATAAAATTTCAAATGGTTAATTTTATAAACCAATTTATACACATAATGTGGATAGTAAAGGGGATTTCTTGTTGATAATGAAAATGAGGATAAAGGTAAAAGTTAAAAATGGAATAGATATGTGTATAACTGAATTAATAATTATAAACAGAAGAAGAGCCAGTAAATGAAAAGGGATTCTAGAATTTGTTCACACTATTTTCACATGTTATAAATTAGTTATCCACAAGTTATGCACAAAGTGTGGATAGCTTATTATGTAGAAAAATAAAAAATAAGATATGTGTATAATTTTTTTTGATATCTATATTTAGTGGTTTACTCTTCATCGAAATAACAATATGTAGTTTTAGTGAAAATCACGATTTTTCCAGGCTTTTTTAGGTATTTTTAATTTATTAAATTTATTCGTATTCACTTGACGGGAACTTGTTTATCTTATATAATCGTAATGATATTTTCCCAATGTATTATACATTTGTATTATACATCTGTATTAGCACATGCATTTGTAATATATAAAAATTCGTTTACCTTATATTTATATATAAAGGTCAAAAAGGAGGTGCACTGTATTATGAAAATGACATTTCAGCCTAAAAACAGACAGAGAAAGAAAGTTCATGGATTTAGATCCAGAATGAGTACTCCGGGTGGAAGAAGCGTTCTGGCAGCCAGAAGAGCAAAAGGAAGAAAGAGATTGTCAGCATAGGCCGCAGTTTTGTGGCCTTTTTTCTCTTGTGGAAAAAAGATGAGATTTTCGGAATCATTAAAGAAAAATAACGACTTCAAGAAAGTTTATAAAAATGGCAAATCTTATGCTAATAAGTATTTGGTAATGTATGTGTTGGAAAATAATAAAGAAATGAACAGACTTGGATTGTCGGTAAGTAAAAAAGTCGGAAACAGTGTTGTGCGCCATCGGGTGACAAGATTGTTGCGCGAAAGTTACAGACTACATGAAAATATATTTAATAGTGGTTTAGATATAGTAGTCGTTGCAAGAAACAATGCGGCTTCAGCTTCTTATGCTGAGATAGAGAGCGCATTATTACATCTCGGAAAGCTTCATCATATATTTGGAAGCTTAATTTGATAATTGGTATGAAAAAGTTATTAATTTATATGATTGAGTTCTATAGAAAATATATTTCTCCCATGAAAAGTACAAAATGCCCTTATTTTCCCACCTGTTCGGAATATGGTCTGGAGGCAGTCCGTAAACACGGCGCTTTCAAAGGTGGGCTTTTATCATTATGGAGAGTTTTAAGGTGCAATCCTTTTTCAAAGGGAGGGTATGATCCGGTTCCATAGAATATTTACTAAAAATCTATGACTTCATAAGGAGGAGAAGAATTGTTAGGTATTATATTAACCCAGAATCAAACTTTTATTATAGGTCAGGTCGCTCAGCTTCTTGGATATATAATGGAAGGTATTTTTTTCTGCCTAGATAAAATAGGTATTCCTAATATAGGTTTGGCTATTATTTTATTTACTATTGTTATTTATCTTGTAATGATGCCTCTTACAATTAAACAGCAGAAGTTCTCTAAGCTTTCTGCCAAGATGAATCCTGAACTTCAGGCTATTCAAGCGAAATATAAAGGTAAAAAAGATAGTGATTCATCGATGAGGATGAACGAGGAAACCCAGGCTGTATATGCCAAATATGGTGTATCTCCTACAGGAAGTTGTTTACAGCTCCTTATTCAGATGCCTATATTATTTGCTCTTTATCGTGTTATATATGCGATGCCTGCTTATGTAGGTAAGATTAAAGAGGCTTTCTTCCCTCTTGTGGATAAATTGATTGCACAGCCGGGAAGTACGGAATTTATTCGTGAATTAAAGAATGCCAATATGTATAGCAAGCAGTTTGAATCGGAAGCCTTTATAGGCGGTAATGTAGAATTTGTACAAAATACCATTATTGATGTATTGAATAAGGCTACTACTGCTGAATGGATTTCTATTTCGGACAAGTTTCCTTCTCTTGCCGGAGATGTGACTAATACACTTCATACTTTGGATCGTTACAATAATTTCCTCGGTTTAAATATTGGTAATTCTCCTTCTTATGTTATGACGGAAGCAATTTCAAGCGGTGCTTATTTTATGGTAGTCGCTGCTCTGGCAATTCCTATATTATCTGCAGTTACACAGTGGATCAATACGAAATTAATGCCTCAGCCTGATGCAAATAAAGGAAATTCAGACAATCCTATGGCCTCTTCCATGAAGACAATGAATGTTATGATGCCTATTATGTCGGCGTTCTTCTGTTTTACACTTCCAGCCGGTATGGGTCTTTACTGGATTGCCGGTTCTGTAGTAAGAAGTATTCAACAGGTAATTATCAACAGACATATAGATAAGATAGATTTGGATGAGTTAATTAAGAAGAATGTGGAAAAGAAGAATAAAAAGCTTGCAAAATCCGGAAAAAGCTTAAGTTCCATCAGTAATTATGCAGCGATGAGTACAAAGAATGTTGCTCCAAAATCTCAGGTTAATTCTTCTGATAATATAAATAAGCCTTCTATGACTCAGGAAGAAAAAGATGCTGCAGTAAAGAAATCCACAGAGTATTATAGTAAGAGTGCTAAGCCGGGCAGTATAGCATCCAAAGCTAATATGGTAAAACAATATAACGAGAAAAATAATAAATAGGAGGGAATAAATATGGACTATATTGAGATTTCAGCAAAAACTGTAAATGATGCAATTACAGAAGCTTGCAGGAAACTTACTGTTACAAGTGATAAATTGGAGTATGAAGTTGTAGAAGAAGGTTCTTCGGGATTTCTTGGAATTGGTTCTAAGCCTGCAATTATTAAGGCTAAGGTGAAATCTTCCATTAATGACAAAGCAAAAGGTTTTCTTGCGGATGTATTCGAAGCAATGAATCTGACCGTTGTTGTAGATGCGAAATATGATGAATCTGATAGAACTCTTGATATTGTTCTAAGTGGTGATGAGATGGGAGTTCTTATTGGTAAAAGAGGACAGACTCTTGATTCTCTCCAATATCTTGTTTCCCTTGTAGTAAATAAAGATATCGACAGTTATGTTCGTGTAAAGGTAGATACTGAGAATTATAGACAAAGAAGAAAAGATACTTTAGAAAACCTCGCTAAAAATATTGCTTACAAAGTAAAGAGAACAAAGCGTCCCGTATCCCTTGAGCCTATGAACCCTTATGAAAGAAGAATTATTCATTCCGCTTTGCAGGGGGATAAATATGTAACTACTCATAGTGAAGGAGAAGAACCTTTTCGCCGTGTAGTTGTTACTTTAAAAAGATAAGGATATATGATATAATAAACCCTTGAATCTAACAAGATTTAGGGGTTTATATTATTTTTTTTAGAAGGAAATTTTTAACAAACCAATATAAGATATAGATGTAACTGTGAGAGTATTGAACAATTACAAATAGAATAAGGACTGGAAATATGAAGACAGATACTATAGCTGCAATTGCTACTGCAATGTCGGATTCCGGAATCGGAATTATCCGTGTGAGTGGAGAATCTGCAATTGCAATTGTAAATAGAATATTTAGAACCAGATCAGGAAAAGAGATTCTTCTCGATTTGGCTTCTCATACTATAAATTACGGATATATCGTAGATGATTATGATGGTACTGATTATAAAAGTAATATTATTGATGAAGTGATGGTTAGTATTATGAAGGCACCTCGCAGTTATACGATGGAAGATACTGTTGAGATTAATTGTCATGGTGGTGTCTTAATGGTAAATCATATTCTGGAGACAGTGATTAGACATGGAGCCAGAATTGCGGAGCCGGGTGAATTTACGAAAAGAGCCTTTTTAAATGGCAGGATTGATTTATCGAAAGCGGAAGCGGTGATCGATATTATTCATTCGAAGAGTCAATTTGCTCTAAAGAGTTCAGTGAATCAATTAAAAGGTTCTGTGTCGGAAGCAATAATTCAATTGAGAAAAGAGATTATTTATGAGATTGCTTTTATAGAATCTGCGCTGGATGATCCGGAACATATTAGTTTGGATGGATATCAGGAAAGCCTTTTAGAAAAGACAGAATATATCATTTCACGTTTGAAGAAGCTTCTTGAATCTTCGGATAATGGTAAGATTCTAAAGGAAGGGATTCATACAGTCATCGTAGGGAAACCGAATGCCGGTAAGTCTTCTTTGTTAAATCTTCTTGTAGGGGAAGAGAAGGCTATTGTTACAGATATTGCAGGAACAACGAGAGATATCTTAGAGGAATCCATTCATCTTCATGGTATTAGTTTGAATATTATTGATACCGCAGGAATTCGTTCTACCGATGATATTGTAGAAAAGATAGGTGTTGAGCGAGCAAAAAAATATGCTTCTAATGCGGATTTGATCATTTATGTTGTGGATGCTTCCGTACCTTTGGATGATAATGATTATGATATTATTCATATGATTGAAGGGAAGAAAACAGTAATACTTTTGAATAAGTCTGATTTGAAGGAAGTTGTGACAGAAGAAGTTTTATTAAATCAGATAAGAGAGTTAGGTCATGAGGAAAATTCTTTGGAGGATATTTATATTATTAAGACTTCTACAAGGGATAATACTGGGATTGATTTGTTAGAAAAGGCGATAAAGGACATGTTTTTTAAGGGAGAATTGTCCTTTAATGATGAAGTATTTATTACAAATATGCGCCATAAGGAAGCGATTATAAATGCTTATGAAAGTATGCTTCAAGTGAAGAGAAGCATTGAGGATAATATGCCTGAGGATTTTTATTCTATCGATTTGATGAGTGCATATTCTGATTTAGGTACTATTATAGGCGAAGAAGTAGGAGAAGATTTGGTAAATGAGATTTTCTCTAAGTTTTGTATGGGTAAATAGGGAAAGAAGGAAATATTATGTCTGTAACAGGATTAAGAGAAAAAGTGGATGTTTGTATAGTAGGTGCAGGACATGCTGGTTGTGAAGCGGCACTTGCTTGCGCGCGCCTTGGGTTAGAGACAGTTATTTTTACCGTGAGTGTAGATAGCATAGCTCTTATGGCATGTAATCCGAATATAGGAGGAACCTCCAAGGGACATCTTGTAAGAGAAATCGATGCTCTTGGTGGTGAAATGGGGAAGAATATAGATAAGACATTTATACAATCTAAGATGTTGAATTTATCTAAAGGGCCGGCAGTTCATTCTCTTAGAGCTCAGGCAGATAAATTGGAATATTCTAACTTAATGCGTAAGGTTCTGGAGAATCAGGATAATATTACAATTAAGCAAGCAGAAGTGTGTGAACTTCTTGTTGAAGATGTGGATAACCTTTCTGAAAGTGATGAACTTGTGGATAGTAGTTCAGATAATATAGTAAGGGAAGGAAAAAGAAAGATTGTTGGTATTAAAACATTTACAGGCACTATTTATGAATGTAAGGCTGTAATTCTTTGTACCGGTACTTATTTAAATGGAAGATGTCTTTGCGGAGAAAGCATTACTTATACAGGACCCAATGGTTTACAATCAGCAAATCATTTAACTGATTCCATGAAGAAACTTGGAATTGAAATGAGGAGATTTAAAACTGGTACCCCGGCGAGAATGGATAAGAGGAGTCTCGATTTTTCGAAGATGGAGGAACAGTTCGGAGATAAAAAGGTAGTTCCTTTTTCGTTTTCTACTAATCCGGAAGATGTGCAGATAGATCAAGTTTCTTGCTGGCTTACCTACACAAATAAGAATACTCATGAAATTATAAAAGGAAACTTGGACCGCTCTCCTATTTATGCAGGAATTATTGAGGGGACAGGTCCCAGGTATTGTCCTTCGATTGAAGATAAGGTCGTAAAGTTCGCAGATAAGGAAAGACATCAGGTTTTTATTGAACCGGAAGGACTTTATACGAATGAAGTATATGTAGGGGGAATGTCCTCTTCTCTTCCTGAAGATGTTCAGATCGCTATGTATCGAACGGTCCCGGGACTTGAGAATTGTAAGATAGTTAGGAACGCTTACGCGATTGAATATGACTGTATTAATCCGAGACAGCTATTTCCTACTTTGGAATTTAAAAATATATCCGGACTTTTCAGTGCAGGACAATCTAATGGAAGCAGCGGATATGAAGAAGCGGCAGCACAGGGTTTAATTGCCGGGATTAATGCATCGCTTTCTATTCTTAATAAAGAACAATTAATAATAGATCGTTCGGAAGCATATATAGGTGTATTGATTGATGATCTTGTGACAAAAGATAACTTAGAACCTTATAGAATGATGACTTCCAGGGCTGAATATCGATTGATTCTTCGACAAGATAATGCGGATTTACGTCTTAGAGAAAAGGGATATCGAGTAGGACTTATTTCTAAGGAAGTTTATGAGGCTACGCTTTCTAAGAAGGAATTAATAGAGAAAGAAGTTAATCGGTTAAAAAATACTACTGTTGGCGCTTCTAAAGGAATTCAGGAATTTTTAACGGAGCATGGAAGTTCTACTTTGAAGACAGGAACAAATATGGCTGAACTTTTATGCCGGCCGGAACTTTCTTATGAAATCTTATCTGTAATTGATAAAGGAAGAGAAATTTTACCTGTAGATGTAATAGAACAGGTGGAAATTGAGATTAAATATGAAGGATATATTTCCAGACAGTTGAAGCAGGTGGAACAATTTAAAAAGATTGAGAAGAAGAAGATTCCTTTGGATTTGAACTATGATGATGTGAGAAGTCTTCGTTTGGAAGCCAGACAGAAGTTAGATTCTTATAGGCCAGTATCTATAGGCCAGGCTTCTAGAATCTCAGGAGTTTCTCCGGCAGATATATCGGTGCTTTTGGTTTATTTGGAGCAGTACAATAAATATAAATAAGTAGGTTATAAGAATGGATAAGAATTTCGGTCATTATGATTTGAAACAATTTATGGAAGATTTAGAAGAGCTTAATATTCCATTGAGTGATCAGCAGATTTCACAATTTATTAAGTATTATGAATTACTTATAGAATGGAATTCCTTTATGAACCTGACGGCAATTACTGATTTCGATGAGATTCTTAAGAAACATTTCATCGATAGTCTTTCTATTGTGAAGGCTTTCGATGAAATGAAGGAAGATATAAGAAGCAAGAAAGTTAGATTAATTGATGTTGGGACCGGTGCAGGATTTCCAGGAATTCCTTTGAAGATTGCATTTCCTAATTTTGATATTACTCTTTTGGACTCTCTTCATAAAAGGATTAAGTTTCTGGATGAAGTGGTAAATCAACTGAGCCTTGTTAGGATAAGTCCTATTCATGGACGTGCAGAAGATTATGCGAAACCCGATAAGTTAAGGGAAAAATATGATTTATGTGTCTCCAGAGCAGTTGCTAATCTTTCTACTCTATCGGAGTATTGCCTCCCTTTTGTGAAAAAAGAAGGTTTGTTTATTTCCTATAAGTCAGAGAAATTAATAGAAGAATTAAGAGAAGCAGAAAAGGCTGTATCGATTCTTGGAGGAAAAATAGAGAATCAAATTTATTTTCCTCTTCCATCTTCCGATATTAATAGAAATCTCCTTATAATAAAGAAGATAAAAAATACGCCATCTAAATTTCCCAGAAAAGCAGGACTCCCTGCAAAGGAGCCCATTCGAGTTTAGTGATGAAAAAATGAGTAAATTAAATGATACTGTTATGATAAAAATAAGAGAATACATTTAATGGTTTTATCCGGTGCCTCCAGATGAGGGAGATGTTTGGTATATGGAATACACATAGATTCGATGGCACTGTTATAATATTTATAGTTTTCTATCGTTGTATGGATATCGCTTTCTTTATCTCCCCCAATGATATAAATGCTATGATTAATTTCTTTTAATGCATGTACGATATTGGCATTCATATATTTTCCTATATGACTGGAATATACATATTTCGATGTATATTCCGGAAGGTGAGAGGATTCTAAATAGGCGAGAATATCCCTTTCTTCTATATTTAATGGATTATAGAAATATTCTTCTTTAAATACTTTCTCCAAGGAAGATTTATTTGTCAGAAGATTATAAGTAAATGTTCCTATAATAGGAGTATCTAATAATAATTTAAAGGTCTTAGTCTGTTTCGATGGAATCTGGTTAGATTCATATAAATTCTGAGGATTGATGAAGAGCATTTTATCAATTACTTCCGGGTCATTATGGCATGCCATAACAGTAATAGAAACGGAATCTCCTGTAGCAATAATGTCTACTTTTTTACAGATAACATTTTTAATAAAATCAATGACAAGTTGTACATATAAATAATTGGTATAAGTCATATTAGGTTTGTCCGACATACCATATCCTAGCAAGTCAATACAATATACTTCGTGATCTTTGGATAAAGCATTGATAATTTTATTAAATTCATAAACAGAGCTTCCTGCTTTTAAATCGTGAATTAGCAGGATAGGAGAACCGGTACCCTTTTTTGTATAGCGTATTTTTCCGAAGCGCCATTCATAATAATTATTTTTAGGATAGCGGAGATAATTTCCGGCAGTATGAAAAGAGTGATAAATACGATTTATAATATGAATTACGATAGCTGTTAAACTCGATAAAATAACAAAAGATTGTAATCTTTGTTTCATTAAAATAACCATACCTTTCTTTGCACAACTTTTATCAATGTTGTTTTATAATGATGTTAGTAGTGTTGATTTAATTGTATTATATTTAAAGTATTATTACAAATAAAATTAATAAAAGATCTCTGCCCTTTTTTTACATTTTTCGTCTTTTTTCTTTTTTTTTATATTTTTATGAAATATTTAACTATAATTTCAAAAAAATCGATTATAATTAAATTTTTTGTAAAATTCATTAGATATGTGTTATAATAAAGCGTTATTAAAATTTTAATTTAAAAATAATGGAGTTCTTAATGTCGATTGAATTATATGCAAGCTTGAAGGAAATGTATGATAGTTTTTTAAAAGAGCAAAATGAATTAGAAGAAAAGATAAATGAAAATGATAATCAATATTATAATAGAATTGAGCTTTTGGATTCTAGAATAAAAACTTTAGGTTTTATATTGAATTTTATCAATTCAAATAATTTGCTTCATAAGGATTGCTCTGAGAATGTAGAGGATTTTAAAGCCCTAAAAAATAAATCAACATTTGATAAAGAAGATATTAGAAAAAGACGGCAAATATTAGATATTCAAGAAAAAGAAAGACAGAGAATAGCAAGAGATCTTCATGATACTTCTCTCCAGAATCTAGCCCATCTTATTCATAAAGTAGAATTATCTTCTTTATATATGGATGAAGATATTATTAAAGCTAGATTGGAATTGGAATCTGTGAATAAAAACTTAAAATCTATTATTCAAGAAATAAGGAATACCATATTTGATCTTCGCCCAATGATTTTCGACGATTTAGGCTTAAAGGCTTCCTTTGAACGATTATTTTCTAAGATGAAGAAAACTTCCGGCTTGGATATACAATATAAAATTGAAGAAATAGGATGTGAAAATTCTCTCGTTTTAATGAATATATTTAGGATTGTTGAAGAATGCATGAATAATGCGATGAAGCACTCCAAGGGGAGTAAGATTATATTTTCATTGAAGCATGAGGAAGATAATTGTTTAATATCCGTAAAGGATAATGGAGTTGGATTTGATTATAATTATGTTTTTTCTGAGAAGGAAGGACACTTTGGAATGCGTATTTTGAGTGAACGCGTGGATTTATTATCAGGAGTAATAAATATTGATTCTAATCCTGGTATGGGAACAACGGTCTATGTAGTAATACCCCTAAGTTTTTAAGTTTACGAGTTTGTTTATAATAGAATAGAAAGGCATGGTTATTAAAATGTGTGTTAATGTAATGTTGGTAGATGACCATATATTAATGAGAGAAGGTATTAAGAATTTATTAGAATTTGATGGAGAAATGAAAGTAATTTCTGAAGCATCAGACGGAATCGATTGTTTGAATAATTTACAAGAAGTTATTCCCGATATTGTTCTGTTAGATATTAATATGCCTAATAAAAATGGTCTTGATGTACTGAGAGATATTAAAGAACAAAAGATACCGGTAAAGGTACTAATATTAACAGTTCATAATGAAGTAGAATATTTATTAAAAGCAGTTGATATTGGAGCAAATGGTTATATAATGAAAGATTCTGAATCGATAGAGTTAAAGAAAGCAATTTATTATATTCTAAACGGTGAAAGTTATATACAGCCAAGTTTAATTCCTGCTTTAAATGCAAGATTAGTAAATCGTGATACAGAGAAAGAGAAAATTGAACAATTAACCAAAAGGGAATTGGAAGTACTAATTCAAGTAGCCAGTGGTATGTTTAATAAAGAAATTGCTCTTAGATTAGATATTAGTGAACGAACTGTTAAAAATCATATATCTAATATTTTTAAAAAAATCGAGGTTAACGACAGAACACAGGCGGCTGTATTTGCCATTAAAAATAACTTAATTCAGTTATACTAACATATTACAGGAACAAAATGAAGAGTATTAGTGTTTCACGTGAAACATCTAGTACTCTTTTTTATGTGATATACAAGATAATGTTTCACATGAAACATTTATGTCCAAGATGTTGTAAATTGATGTGAAACATTATCTTGTATAACTAAAAAGTAAGTGTGAAACATTATAATTACTTAAAAATAGGTAGATTATAGATATGATTAATGATATAATCGAACAAGACGATGTTTGTTTTGTAATAAAGAAATGCGTTCGGAGAAAAACGAAAGGCGAGTATAAAAAATGGGAAGAACAATTGCAATTGCTAATCAAAAAGGTGGGGTTGGTAAAACAACTACATCTATTAATCTATCTGCATCATTAGCAGATATGGGAAAAAAGGTATTAGTTATAGATACTGATCCACAGGGAAATACAACTAGTGGATTTGGTATTAACAAGAATGAATTAGAAAATACAGTTTATGAATTGATTTTAGGAGAATGTTCAATTCAAGAATGTATTATTAAAGATATTGTTCCGAGAGTATCTATTATACCATCTAATGTGAATCTTGCAGCGACGGAAATTGAATTGATTGGAGTGGATAAGAAAGAATATATTTTACGTAATGAAGTGGATTGGGTAAAAGAGCAATATGATTTTATAATTATTGATTGTCCACCATCTCTCAATATGTTAACGATTAATGCAATGACAACTGCTGATTCAGTATTGGTACCAATTCAATGTGAATATTATGCACTGGAAGGATTAAGTCAGCTAATACATACGGTGAATCTCGTGAAAGAACGATTGAATCCTGAGTTGGATATAGAGGGAGTTGTTTTTACAATGTACGATTCCAGAACAAATCTATCCATGCAGGTAGTTGAAAATGTTAAAAGCCATTTAAATCAGAGAATCTATAAAACTGTAATTCCAAGGAATATCCGTTTAGCAGAAGCCCCCAGTTATGGAACACCTATTAATATGTATGATCCAAAGTCAGCGGGTGCAGAAGCTTATATGTTACTTGCAAAAGAAGTAGTTAATAGAAAGGATGTATAGATTATGGCGGCAAGAGGATTAGGTAAAGGGCTTGATGCTTTAATTCCAAGTAGTCCGGATAGTAAGAGGAATATGGCAAAAGGTGATAAAAACTCTGATGCAACAGGAGAAGTAAAATCCGAAACATTTGTAAAAATAACTATGGTGGAACCAAATAGAGAACAGCCGAGGAAAAATTTTGATGAAGATGCACTTCTTGAACTTGCAGAATCGATAAAACAGTTTGGTTTATTACAACCTATTCTTGTTCAAGATAGAAAGACTTATTATGAAATAATTGCTGGAGAAAGAAGATGGAGAGCTGCTAAATTAGCAGGATTAAAAGAAGTTCCGGTTATTATAAGAAATTTAACAGAACAAGAAATAGTTGAAATCTCTCTTATTGAAAATATTCAGAGAGAAGACTTGAATCCTATTGAAGAAGCTTTAGCATATAAGAGGTTGTTAAGTGAATTCAATTTAAAACAGGATGAAGTGGCGGAAAGGGTATCTAAGAGTAGAACTGCTGTAACAAATTCAATCAGATTATTGAAGCTTTGTGATGAAGTACAGCAGATGATTATTAATGATATGATTTCTACGGGACATGCCAGAGCTATTATTCCAATAGAGGATAAAGAACAACAATATACAATTGCACAAAAAATATTTGATGAGAAGTTAAGTGTTAGAGATGTGGAAAAGCTGGTAAAAGGTTTAAACAAACCAGAAAGACCGAAGAAGACAATAGAAATTGATAAAAATATAGAAATTATTTATCAAGATATTGCGGAAAAGTTAAAACAATCGCTTAGTACGAAAGTATCCATTTCATCAAAGGGAGAAGGAATTGGTAAAATAGAAATTGAATTCTATAATCATGATGACTTGGAAAAAATTACAGATAAACTAATACATTGATAAATGGTATGATATTATATAGTTTAAATTTTATGAGAAGTACGAGCGGAGGAAAAAAGTGAATAGTGAATTATTAACCTATATGGGACTGAGTAATATGGATTTTGGTTATGTTTTTCTGGGAATGATTATTATAATTTTAATATTAATAATATTAGTAATCATTCAAATGATTACCACTTCCAAATTAAAAAAGAAATACTTAAAATTTATGCAAGGCAAAGATGCAAAGAACCTAGAAAAAGATATTATAGGATTGTATGAAGATAATAAATTTATAAAAGCAGCTGCAGAAAAAAATAAAAAAGATATAAAGGATTTATATAAAAAACTACAATCTGCTTTCCAAAAACTAGGTATAGTAAAGTATGATGCTTTTCGTCATATGGGTGGTCAATTGAGTTTCAGCTTAGCATTATTAGATGAAGATGATAATGGTTTTATTCTCAATTCTGTTCATAGTACAGAAGGATGTTATTCATATACAAAGGAAGTAAAAGGGGGAAAATGTTCAATTCTATTGAGTGAGGAAGAAAAACAGGCTCTTGATATGGCGATGGGGATAGAGAGTTAGTGTTTTAAGAGGAGTAATATAGATGAAGGTTTGTAAAATTGAGGATTTATCTGGAGGAGAAGTTTTATCCAGAGCTGTGTTGACATCAAATTATAGGATACTTTTAGCAGAGGGAACAATTTTACGGAAAGAGTACATCGAAAAACTAAATGAGTTAGGTGTAAGTGAAGTATATATAAGAGATCAAATAAATACAGAAGAAGTAGTATTATTAAAAAATAAAATGGAAATAGATTTCAAAGATAAAGTCAGAACAGTTATGGAGAAACATACTTATACCGATAGTAAGGAATTGGTAGAGTTAAGTAAAGTTGCAGATAATATTATCAATAATATTTTGGAAGAAGAGGAAGTCATAGAAAGAGTTTACGATATTAAAGAGAGAAGTGAGGACCTCTATGAACATTCCATTAATATTTGTTCCATGGCAATATTAACTTCCCTTAAAATGAAAATACCTCAGAAGAAAATACATGATATTAGTGTAGCAAGTTTATTACATGATTTGGGGCATAGATATTTGATTATTAATTATGCTAATCAAGATGTGAATGAATTACCGGCTATAGAGTTAGCAGAATATAAGAAACACCCTATATATGGTTATTCTGCATTGAAGAGAGAACCGTGGATTTCCGAATTAAGTAAGACTATTATTTTATATCATCACGAGAAATTGGATGGTTCCGGATATCCGTTAAGAGCCACTGATATTCCATTAGAAGCAAGAATTGTAAATGTATGTGATTCTTTTGATGAAATGATCTGTGGAATAGGATGCAAGAGAACAAGAGTATATGAAGCAATAGAACATTTGAAGAAAAATAAGAATATCTTGTATGACGGAAGAATTGTAGATGCATTTCTTCAATTTGCTGCAGTGTATCCGGTAGGCTCCTATGTCCTTACAAATGAAAAAGAAATAGGAATCGTTCTAAGGCAAAATAAAAATAATCCGGATAAACCTTTTATTAAAATAATATTCGATGATAAAGGTGAAAGGATACTTCATGATATCGTTAAGGATTTATCGGTAATTAGTAATATTTATATTGAAAAAGTAATAGAAGATATTAAATAAAAGTTGAATAAGAAAGAGGAGTCAGAAAATGATTGACATCAAATTTTTACGAGAGAATCCAGAATTAGTTAAAGAAAATATGAAAAAGAAATATCAAGAAAGTAAGCTTGGCCTGGTGGATGAAGTAATTGCTCTCGATCTGGAGAGTAGAAAGACACAGCAGGAAGCAGATGACTTGAGGGCAAATCGGAATAAGATTTCTAAAGAAATCGGTGCATTGATGTCACAGGGAAAGAGAGAAGAAGCAGAGGAGAAAAAAGCAGAAGTTGCTGCCGGAGCAAAACGCTTGGCGGAGCTTGAGGAAATAGAAAAAGAACTTGAAGAAAAAATAATCAAAGCTATGATGACAATTCCTAATATGATCGATCCCAGTGTACCGATTGGAAAAGATGATTCCGACAATGTAGAAATAGAAAAATATGGAGAACCAATCGTTCCTGATTTCGAAATTCCTTATCACACAGAAATTATGGAAAATCTGAAAGGTATTGATTTAGATAGTGCACGAAAGGTAGCAGGTAATGGATTCTATTATTTATTAGGAGATATTGCGAGGCTTCATTCTGCAGTAATTTCTTATGCAAGAGACTTTATGATTGAAAGAGGTTTCACATATTGCATCCCTCCTTTTATGATTAGAAGTAATGTAGTGACCGGTGTTATGAGCTTTGCTGAAATGGAAGCAATGATGTATAAGATTGAGGGAGAAGATTTATACTTAATTGGAACATCTGAGCATTCCATGATTGGTAAGTTTATAGATACCATTGTGCCGGAGGCAGAGCTTCCTCATACATTAACGAGCTATTCCCCTTGCTTCAGAAAAGAAAAAGGGGCTCATGGCTTGGAAGAACGCGGAGTTTATAGAATCCATCAGTTTGAGAAACAGGAAATGGTAGTTGTATGTAAGCCGGAAGAATCACCGATGTGGTTTGAAAAGTTATGGCAAAATACAGTGGATTTATTCCGCTCTATGGATATTCCCGTAAGGACGATCGAATGCTGCTCCGGAGATTTGGCTGATCTTAAAGTGAAATCCTATGATGTAGAAGCATGGTCTCCAAGACAAAAGAAATATTTTGAAGTCGGAAGCTGCTCGAATCTGGGAGATGCTCAGGCGAGAAGATTAAAAATTCGTGTAAATGGAGAAGACGGAAAGTATTTCGCGCATACACTAAATAATACAGTAGTTGCTCCTCCGAGAATGCTTATTGCCTTTTTGGAAAATAACTTACAGGAAGATGGTTCTGTGAGAATTCCAGAGGTATTACGTCCTTATATGGGAGGTAAAGATAAAATTTGTTAGAGGCAAAGTCAGTTAAAAAAGAGGTGAAATCTTTGCACAAATATTTAAGAGCAATTGGTTTTAGTAAGTTAAAGGACAGAAAAGAATTGCAGAATCTTCTAACCGATATCATCGTAAATACGAACGAACGTTCCTATACGTCCAATGGAGATGATACGATTCTGGCAGAATTCTGTAAAGATTTTGCTGAAAATATGGGAATCGCGGTATGTGGTGAATTCGATAAGGATAATAAATATTCTTATGATTATTATTATCCTTATTTGAGGGGAACCGGTATTAGTTCGGAAGAAGATGTAACTGTGGAACGCCATGCGGGTACAGAATCCTACGCCGGGGTCTGTGATGATATAAAGATAGGTGTTTCGCTTATCTTCTATCTGCAGAATATGATTCCTTATGTAAAAGCACAAAATAGTAATATCCTCCCGATACGGGGAACAACCTTGACATTATCGGGTCTTTCACTTCAAGGTAAGATTATGATGCCAATTATTAAGAATGAAAAGGATAAGAAGATTATCCAGAAGGCATCAAACAATCGAAATTCTCTAATTGAAGCTGCGAGAAAGGGAGATGAAGAAGCGATTGAAAGTTTGACTCTTGAGGATATGGATACTTATACCACAATATCCAAGAGAATTCAGAAAGAGGATGTGTTTAGTCTGGTTGACACTTATTTTATGCCCTATGGAGTAGAATGCGATCAATATTCCATTCTGGGTGAGATTATCGAATGCCATAAGGTAAAGAATCAGATAACCGGCGAAGAAATACACCAGATGTCAATTAGCTGTAATGATCTACAATTCGATATTTGTATTAATTCTGAGGATTTGTATGGGGAACCGGAAGTGGGACGCAGGTTCAAAGGAACGATATGGATGCAGGGATTTATTAACTTCCCCGAATAAAAGATTCAAATTCAATAGATTTTAAAAGATGAAAAGGGGTGGTTGCCAGAGTCCGATTCTTATGGTAGAATAATTCGGTAGCCATTCCTTTATAATTATGTCTCCTTAGTAAAATGGATATTACGAGTCCCTCCTAAGGATTAAGTGCAGGTTCGATTCCTGCAGGAGACGCTTATTATGTCAGAATTCTTTATTTAAGAATTCTGACATTCTTTATTCTATAGGAAACACCCTGTTACATTAAAATATAAAAGTATTAATCCTGTAGAATAAAAGCACTCCGTGTCTTGGTTAGTTTCTATGCCTCGATCTCCAGCAGGCCATTTAGTGTTTCATCCACGCTCTCGAGGACTAATTCTTTAATTTGTTCCTTGATTATTTCCTTGTTCAACTGTACAATTTTTTCAGACATGGTTTGTAATCTCCTTTTGGAATGTTGTGTGGTAACTTCATTCTACCAGAGATCTGCAAACCCTGCCTTTTTTTATACATTTTTCAATTTATGTAACGTATTGTAGCTTATCAAATAATAATGCTTGTAAAGATAACTGTTGAAAATTTCAAATCATTTAATAATCAGGCAGAACTAACAATGATTTCTTCATCTAAAATAAGGAAAAATAATCAACATAAAACTACAATAAAAAAAATAAATCTATTAAAATCTGCTGTCATTTATGATGCAAACGAATCTGGTAAATCTAATTTAATAGAAATACTCAGATTTATGAAATTTTGTGTTACAAAGCAGATTCCTTTGGGAGCAAAGCAAATGTACGGTAGGAATAGAATAGAGAATATTGATAAAGAAGCTGTTTTTGAAGTACAGATTACTAAAAATAATAAATTTTATGTCTATGGCTTTTCTGTAATTTTAAACAAAAAGATAATTATTAGTGAATGGCATATGAATTGCTTCCTGGTGGTAATGCGAAAATGCTTTTTGAAAGAGAAGAAGGCAAGCTTCCAAAAGAAATATACACAGATATTCTTGAAGAAATAAAGAAGAGAATGTTAGATGAAAAAAGTAGAACATCATAAATTTCTATGCGTTCGGATAAGGAATTCTTTAATTTCAAATTAAAAGAAAACCAAGAAATAGAAATCACAACAATTGTATTCAAACATGGAAATTCCCTATCAGATTTTGATTTTAATGAAAAATCAAATGGAACACATAGATTATTTGATTTAACGGATATGCTGATCGAGGCAGATAATAATGAAACTGTCTATGCTATAGATGAATTAGAGAGAAGCCTACATCCTGAATTAACATATCAGTTTATTACTTTGTTCAAAAAAGTAAATAATAGTAAAAATGTTCAATTAATATTTATAACTCATGAACCTTCAATTATGGATCAGTAGTTGTTTAGACGAGATGAAGTTTGGTTTGTGGAAAGAAATGCTGAAAATGCTTCTAATTTATATTCATTGGATGACTTTAAGGAACGATATGATAAAAATTAAGTAAAGCACATCTGGAGGGGAGATATGGTGCCATTCCGGTTTTTAAAACATTTAAGCTTGAAGAGGGGGAATATTAATGGCACCTGTGCGTACGTATGGAAATTGGGATACTCCAAAACAGATAAGGAAAAGCGTATTGAACCTTATAGAAAATATTATTTTATTGAGGAAGGGCAAACACAGAAAAGTTCTATTTTAAAAAATTGATTGATGAGCGTAAAAGAATGGGCTTTCTTGATTCTGTAGACATAAGATTTTTAGAAAAGACGGAGAAGGATAGAGATATTTCATACCCTGTGCATCTAATTGAATTTGCTAAAAAACTAAAGAAAAGTAATGAAAAATATTTTAACATCCGGCTAACCACTTCTCTTGCACTTCCTGTATATTTAGCGATTTCCTCGTGTGCTATCTTAAGGAGGGGAGAGCCCGTCTTATCTGTTTCGTCTAACAGAAAAATTGCCAGGCTTTTATCGGAACTCATAAATAGTATTGACTGCATCGCCCACATCGCGTCGGAAAGAATGCAGACATTACCGGGAAGAATACAATAAAGAGTGATTTCTTTGCCTTCTTCCGACAGGATGTATACCCGAAGAGAACCGCGCTTCGGAAGTAATAGTCTGACACAGTCAAGATTGGCGGTATGGATGGAACTGTCTTTTCGATAACAGGCTATAGTGGTGTGGCTGATGAAGGTATCCTTTTGCTTATCGGTGAGACGATTCCAGAATCCGATTTGCTCTGTCAATAGTTGTATTTCTCTTGGTTCGAGCATAATTCCCCTGCCTTTCTGAGATTTGTATGCCGGCAGCTAATAATATAAATCTGCTGTCAGGTTGATTCTTTGGAAAATATTATTTATAAGTATACCATAAGCTGCTGATTCTTTTATCATGTAAAATTTTATGGCATGAACTATAGCTGAACGATTAGTATTAATTCATATGCTTAAATTGTCCGGGGGTGTAACCGGTAGTCTTACGGAAGGTACGGATGAAATTGGAATAATCGTGAAACCCGGATAAATGGCAGGCTTCGGCGACGGTATGCCCTCTTAAAAGAAGTTCTTTCGCCAAGGCAACCCTCTTTACTACAATATACTGGAATATACTGCTTTCGGTTTCATATTTGAATAAATGACTGATATAATATTTATCGAGAGAAAGATCTTGTGAAATAGAATCGAGAGTCATAGGTTTTGTTAAGTTCTTATCGATATAACTCATGATTGCCTGTGCTTTGTGAGGTTTGGGAGATGCCTCGGAAAAACTTGTTTTGTTCCAAATGCTGTTAACAAAAATAAGAATCTGGAGTAATGTAGTTGTTGCCGTCAAATCGCTGCCGAAAGAGCGGCGATTTTTCATTGCATTGCAAAGCGTTTGAGCCATCGAGACAAGACTCGTATATTCCTCATTTGAAAGCAAAATCAGATTGCCTATACCAGGCTCTCTGTGAAAACAATTTAAAAGGTTGGTATCAGGAGTGCAGTAAGGGCGGACAAAAGAGGAGTTGACATGGATAACAAGGCGTGTGAACTCTGCCTCCGCGGTATTGACCGCTTTATGAATTTCACGGTCGGAGAACAAGATTAAGCTTCCGGGTTCCATATCATAGCAGATATCCTCTACAAAATATTGGATATGGCCGTCCATCAATAAATAGATTTCATGGCTGTTGTGCATATGGAAATCTACATTTCCGGCCTTATAGCTAGTAGTAAAATTACAGCTAAAAGGAACGGAAAATTTATCATAATGATAGGAATTTTCTTTTCTCATGGCTTCCTCCGGTAAGTTGGTGTAAGTGATATACAATATTTCAGACTGATTAATTATTTTAAATAGACAATATACGCATGTTTTTTCTCAATATACGCAAACAAATGGATTAAAAAGTAATATATAATTAATTTAACATAAAATAATGGAAAATAAAAGTACGAATATAAGTAAGAAAGAGAATATTCATAAAGGAGGAGGTTATGGTTAGGGTTGGGATAATCGGGTGCGGGAATATGGGAGCAGTTCATGCTAGGGTATTGAATAAAATAGAGCAGACGGAACTATGCGTTTTTGCGGATGTTTATATGAAAAGAGCGGAAGAATATTCCGGCCGTTTCAGCGAGGGCCAGGCAAAGGTATTCCACAGTCTTGAGAATATGTTGGAGGCAGAAGACCTTGATGTGCTACATATCTGTACTCCGCATTATTGCCATGTTCCTATGGCAATAGAGGCTTTGGGCAAAGGACTTCATGTTTTTATGGAAAAACCGCCGGCAATAAGCAGAGAGCAGTTTGAGAAGCTGTTTGCAGCTTCGAGGCAAAGTACGGGAAGGCTCGGCATTTGTTTTCAAAATCGATATAACGAAACGACCAGAAAGGTAAATGAACTTTTGGCAAAGGGGGTTCTTGGAAGAATAAAAGGAGGAAGAGCTTTTGTGACATGGCATAGAGATGAAGCTTATTATAGAGAAAGCCCATGGAGAGGAAAGCTCAGGGAAGCGGGAGGGGGAGTACTGATGAATCAATCCGTTCATACACTGGATCTACTCCTTTCTTGGCTTGGAAGGCCGATAAGAACGGAAGCGACAATGATCAATCACCATCTGAAAGAAGGAATAGAAGTGGAGGATACGTTGGAGGCTTATATGGTTTTTACAGAGGGTGAAGAACCTGTAAGAGCCAGCTTCTATGCTACTACGGCATACGCTGCAGATGCGCCGGTTTTTGTGGAACTTATTTGTGAGAATGGATTTATCCGGCTGGATGGAAATACTGTTCAGTACCGGACAAAGGAACAGGAAGGACTTGTAGTATGGAATGCCGGACAACCGGACTATCCGGGAAAGGCTTATTGGGGAGGCGGGCATGAAGCTTGCATCAGAGACTTTTATCGTTGCTTGGAATCGGGAAAGACTTACGGCAATGAGCTGACTTCTGTTCAGAATACGTTCTATACGATGATGGATATTTATGATTCGGCACGAAGTGGGAGGAGATAGGTCATGGATAAAGTGAGAATGGGAATTATAGGAATCGGGAATATGGGAACCGTGCATATAAAGAACATCTTAGATGGCAAAGTTCCCGAAATGGAAGTGACAGCGGCGGCAGACCGCGCGGATAGCAGGCGGAGTTGGGCAAAAGAAAACTTACCCGAATCTGTGGTAATTTTTGAAGAAGGAAAAGATTTGATAGCCTCAGGGGTATGTGATGGAGTTCTAATCGCGGTACCGCACTATCAGCATCCTGAGCTATCAATAGATGCCATGAATCATGGTCTGCACGTAATGTGCGAGAAACCGGCAGGTGTTTATACTAAGCAGGTTCGAGAGATGAATGAAGTCGCCTTGAGAAGTAATATTGTTTTCGGGATGATGTTCAATCAGAGAACCAACTGTATTTATCGGAAGATGCATGAACTTGTGACGGGCGGAGAGCTTGGTACTATCAAGCGAGTTAATTGGATTGTTACGGATTGGTACCGCACGCAGTCTTATTATGATTCGGGAAGCTGGCGGGCGACATGGGAAGGAGAAGGCGGCGGAGTATTGTTAAATCAGTGCCCTCATAATTTGGACTTACTTCAGTGGATATGCGGAATGCCGAGTAAGATACAGGCGTCTTGTCATAACGGCAAGTGGCATGATATTGAAGTGGAAGACGATGTGACCGCTTATTTGGAATATGCCAACGGAGCTACAGGAGTGTTCATTACCTGTACCGCGGATGCCCCCGGAACAAACCGGCTTGAGATTACTTTGGAAATGGGGAAGCTGGTCTGTGAAGATAACAAGATTGTACTTTACCAATTATCGGAGAATGAGCGAATCTTCTGCAAGACGGCAAAGGGAGGCTTCGATGTTCCGAAATGTAAGGTAATAGAAATAATAACAGATGGGGAAAATGAACAGCATATAGGGGTATTGAAGTCTTTTGCCGGAAAGATTCTTCGAGGAACACCTTTAGTCGCAGAAGGGACGGAAGGAATTAACGGACTGATGTTGTCGAATGCGATGCATTTGTCAGGTTGGCTGGGACAGGCGGTGGAACTGCCGTTCGATGAAAATTTATTTTTGGAAGAGCTTGGCAAACGGCGTAAGGAATCTAAGAAAAAGGAAGGAACCGGAACAGTATTTGACACAGAAGGAAGTTATTAATGAAAGGAAAATTAATTATGTGGGATGGAATTCGATTATCAGGGTTTGCGGATGAAATTGATATGGACTTAGGAAAACAAATAGAAGTATTAAAAAAACTCGATATTCATTATGTGGAGATGCGCGGAGTCGACGGCAAAGGATTGGTAGAGCATTCCATAGATGAGGTGAAGAAAATTAAGAAAAGATTAGATGAAGCAGGAATCAGGCTGTCTTCTATAGGCTCCCCAATCGGAAAAATAAAGATTACCGATGATTTTCGTGCGCATATGGAGCTTTATAAACATACTGTCGAAATCGCACATGAAATGGACGCACCGTATATTCGTATGTTCAGTTTCTTTATGCCGGAGGGGGGCGGTTATTTTCCTTATCGGGAAAAGGTCATGGAGCGGCTAGGGCAGTTTGCAGATTATGCGAAAGCAAATCATGTCGTACTGCTTCATGAGAATGAGAAGGATGTTTATGGGGATATGGCATGTCGTTGTCTGGAAATTATGAAAGAATTCTACGGGGAACATTTTAAAGCTGTTTTTGATTTTGCTAATTTTGTGCAATGCGAACAAAATACAGTGGAAGCGTATGAAATGCTGAAGCCTTATATTGCGTACATCCATATAAAAGATGCCAGATGGGCGGATGCCGGTGTGGTTCCGGCAGGCATGGGAGACGGTCATGTGGAGGAGCTTCTTAAACGGCTGAAAAACAGCGGATACGAAGGCTTTTTATCTCTTGAGCCTCATTTGAGTGACTTTGCCGGATTCAGTACGTTGGAGCAACAGGCTTCCCGGAAGAAGAAAATGAGCGGAGAAGAGGCTTTTACTCTGGCATATGAGGCTCTTGGGAATATTCTGAAAAGAATTTAGGCTTAAAGAGAAAATGCTGTTATTCTTGCAGGCATGGAGATACTCATATATGATGATATAAAAGGAGGGTATGGGTATGTCTTATAAAGTTATTATTATAGATGATGAAAAGGAAATAAGCACAGGATTTGCACAGTTTTTTCCGTGGACAAAGTTAGGATTCACGGTTTCTGGGCAGTTTTCGGGGGGAGTTCCTGCGCTTGAATATATAAAGTCAAATCCTGTCGATATAGTTATAAGCGATGTTATTATGCCGGGTATGACCGGAATTGAATTTGCAAGAGAAATATCGTTGTTAGAGCTGGAACCACGGCCGTTGGTGATTCTGTTCAGTGCGTACGATGAATTTAAATATGTACGCGAGGCGATGAAATATAAATGTACGGACTATATACCCAAGACGACAGAGTACGAAGAATTGATACAGATATTCACTTCCCTTAAGAAACAATTGGATGAACGGTGCTCCGCATCTGCTGATGAGGATAAAGAAGATAAGATAATAACTCAAATTAAAGAGTATGTAAAGCAAAACCCGGCAGACGCCAATCTGGAAGAAGCGGCCTCGAGAGTATATATGAGTGCATCCTATATAAGCCGTTACTTTAAGCAGAGGACAGATTTGAATTTTTCGGATTATGTTTCCTCATATAAAATGCAGCTGGCATCGGAAATGCTGATGGATTTACAATATAAAATATATGAAATAAGTATGTTTTTTGGTTATGCGAATCCCGTTAATTTTACCCGTTCTTTTAAAAAGCATTATGGGATTTCGCCCAGGGAATTCCGTTATGAGAAAATGGGTCGTATTCTTCCGGAGGATGAGGAGAATTCATGATGAGACGACGTTTTTTTCTTAGAAATTTCCTTCTTGTGACACTTCCGGTCGTACTGGTTATTATATTGCTGGGTTTGATAACGATTTATATCATTAACTCTAGTACGAAAAGGTCAATCACCGATATCAATACCCAAACGGTAAATCGTATCAGGGAAAGTACGGAACTGATATTTAGTGAAGCGGATGCGCAAAGTCTCAACTACAGCATCACGCCGTATGTGATGTTACAATTGGAGTCTTTATTGGAAAACGGATATTCTGATAAGGAGCATATGGATACTTCTTATATGATTAAAACTTTTGTGGATTCTAATGTGAATTCAAAGGAATATATTCATTCTCTTTATATCTATCTCGATAACACGCACAATAACTTCTTCGCTTCCTTTGTCGGTTTGGCGAATGTTTCTAACTTTCGCGATACCGAATGGTTGGAGAGGGAGCGGGAGATACCCTTGGAACAGAAACAATGGTTGGAAATTCGAAATATAAGCTCTTATGCGATGACCTCTTATTCGACGGATGTTCTCAGCATATATAAACGTATTTATGCATCGAATAAAACGAAACCAATCGGAGTATTGGTTTTGAATACACAATTGGAATATTTGAATGAATTTTATCAGGACTATCTTTCTTATCCCGGGCAGGCGATTTTACTCTTAAATAAATCGGGAGAGGTCCTCAGCATGGCGGGGGCTGCGGATTTATTTTCTGTACGCGACTATGTCGATATGAGTGGCTTGGATAAATTATATTATATAGCGAGAGAAGATAATAAAGCCTATGGCATAACCTATCTGTCCCTTGTGCCGAGGGCTGCATTATATCAGCAGTCCGGAGATATTCTTCGTTTGGTTATAATGGCTATCATAGCGTCGTTTTTTCTGGGCGGTACGATTGCGTTTATGGTAACGTGCAGAAATACAGAAGATATAAGTGCAATATTACAGCTTGTGGAAGCGGCGGAGAATGGGAAGGAATTGCCGGATATAAAGCCGTCTACCGATGTTTACGGATACATTACTCAAGGTATAGTAAAGGGATTTCTCGAAAAGGCAGCATTGGATAGGCAGTTGGTTGAGAAGAAATATCGTCTGGAGACTATGTATTTTTCTTTTCTTCAATCACAGCTCAATCCCCATTTTTTGTTTAATACACTCAAAAATATATTCTGGAAGGCTATGAAATTGACCGGTCAGCCTAATGAGGCAAGCCACATGATAGATCTTCTGGCTAACGTATTATATTATACCTTAGTAAATCCCGACAGATATGTTGAATTACAAGATGAAATCAAAAACACGGAAAAATATATAGAAATACAGCAAATGCGATTTGATAATGATTTTTGTGTAGTATGGGAGACGGAAGTCGACGCTCGCGAAATAAAATGCATTAAATTTCTGCTTCAGCCGTTGGTGGAAAACAGTATATCTCATGGTCTGCAATATGTAGATTCGGGAAAAATAGTGATAAAAATTGTCCGGGAAGGTTCGGCGGTGAAATTTTCTGTTATAGATAACGGAGCGGGATTCCCAAAGTCACGGTTTTGTCAAGTCTATGAATGGATGCGCGGAGAAGATCCGCCCAAGGAAGGAATCGGACTGTTCAACCTTAACAAGAGGCTTGTGCTGACTTACGGAGAAGAGTCTTCGCTTAAGATTTCCAGTATTCCGGGGAAGGAAACCCGCATTGATTTTTTGGTACCGCAAAATATGATTAATTAAACAGAGGAGAAAGAATGAAAGAATATTTTAAACGAGGAACTACAGTGCTTTTTTATGGAGACAGCATTACGGATGCTTCCAGAGACAGGGAGAATCCTTGGCATATGGGACATGGGTATGCGAAGAAAGTCGCAGATATCTATAATGCATTATATCCGGAAAGCAAAGTGAAGTTTTTTAACAGAGGAGTCGGAGGGGACAGACTGTCCGATTTGCTTGAGCGTTATGATGGGGATGTGCTCCCTGTAAGACCTGACTTTGTCTCGGTGCTTATAGGGATTAATGATACTTGGCGCAGATATGACAGCGGTCTTATTGTTACGGCGGATGAATTCGAAAAAGAATATCGTTATTTATTGGAGCGTTTACATTTAGATTTTCCGGAAAGCAGGATTATGATGATAGAGCCGTTTCTTTTACCGGCGGATAAAGAGAAAGAGTGCTATTGGGAAGACCTCGGCCCTAAGATAGAAATAGTGAAGCGTCTTGCGGCAGAACTGGCAGACTTCTATCTTTCCTCGGGCCAAGTGTTTGAAGAAGAAATGGGAAAAGGGGCTACCCTTTTGCAGCTGTCAGAAGATGGAGTGCACCCTACGAATGAAGGACATAATTGTCTGGCGGTAAAATGGCTCGAAATCATTGACTCTATATAAAGAATCAATATAAGTAATTATATATAGGCGATAATCAAGTAATGATATTATATGTCAATAAATGAATGATTGCTTTGTTGTTTGGGTTTTCAAAGATAAGAAACAGCAGCATCGCTACCTATTAATGCCGGATGATAAAAGGTATGATAGATTATAGAAATGAGAGGTTATCTCTAAAGAATATGGCTAAATAGGAGGAGGAAACAGCAATATGAACAAAAAAATGGTAGGGGTATCACTGGCTTTTGCATTGTTGGCCAGCAGCTTGATTGGCTGCACAAAGCCATCATCGGAACAGGGAGTGGCAGCAGAGCGGGCAAGTGAGAATACCGAGACACAAGATGTTCCGCAGGAGGAAGAAAGTGAAGTGAAAGAAACCGGAGAGTTTTCGCCGGCTGATGCCGGAGACATAACGCTACGCTTCGCATGGTGGGGATCCGATGCGCGTCATGAAGCAACTTTGGCGGCGATGGATAAATACATAGAATTGTATCCAAATATTAAAATAGAGGGCGAATATCAAGGATACGATGGATATCAGCAGAAATTAATGACTCAGTTCGCGGGAGGTACCGAGCCTGATTTGATGCAGCTGGACTACTACTGGAATCCGGAATGGGAGGGACAGGAAGACTTATTTGTGAACATGGCGGATACTTCCTTGGTAGATTTGTCTTTGTTCCAGAAGTCAGCGATCGATGACTATATGACGGTAAACGGAAAAGTGATTGGCTTGCCTATGAACAGCAGCGGATTCGGTATTATGCTTAATAAAGCTTTTTTCGATAAGCATGGTCTGTCCATAGATACCGTGTGGTCATGGGAAGATATGATCGAGATCGGAGGCAAAATCAACGCCGAGAATCCCAATGACTATCTTTTTGCTATTGAATCAGGAACTACCACAGGAGGTATCTGTCCCTTCATCTTAAATGCTTATCAATATTCTAAATATGGGCACTATTGGGCAGATGATAACGGCGAGATCGTTGCTACGAAAGAAGAATTGACGGATGCTTTTAATGTGTTGCAGCAGCTTTTCGAGAGCGGAGCGGCACAGCCCCTTGGCGAAGCGAGTCTTTTTACAGGGCAGATGGAACAGAATCCTAAGTGGATCAACGGTGAAATCGGTTTTACTGTCGACTGGACGGCGACGGTAGGAAAATATAAGAATTCTTTACCGGAAGGGCAGTTTGCCGTAGGAAGGCCTCCTTTTGCAAAAGAGTGGGATAATCAGGAAATCAGACTCGTTGCAGGTATGGGACTGGGCGTGAGCGCTCGCTCTGAAAATGTGAAAGTTGCCACTCATTTCGCCAACTGGTTGATGAGCGACCCTGAAGCGGCATTGTTACTTGGAACACAGCGTTCTGTTCCCAATAATAGTCAGGCATTCCAGGCGCTTGTGGACGGCGGAGCCATTGACAGTGAAATCTCCGATATGTTGGCATGGGCGGAAGAAGCACCGGCTGCTCCGGTACCGTTGATTGAGTTCAACAGTGAAGTGGGAGACATCGCAAAAGATATTTGCGAGCAAGTAGTTTATGGGCAGCTCACTCCGGAACAGGCAGCCGATATGTTCCTTACAGACGTACAGGCTAAGATGAATACCGTTAAGTAAAACATTTCAAGAATTCCGAACCCGGCAAGGAATAATCTCGCTGGGTTCGTTTTTTCAAAACAGACACGAGGTCATAATAATTATGAAAAAGAAAAAAGAAAAAAAGTGGAATAATATGGGTTATCTATATATTTTTCCATGGATCATAGGCTTTTTGATTTTCCAGATTTATCCTTTGGGTGCATCCTTATATTATTCTTTTACAGAATATAGCATTACGAATACCCCTATTTTTGTAGGATTTAAAAACTATATTACAATGTTTACACAAGATTCATTGTTCTATACTTCTCTGGGAAATACGCTAAAGTATGTCTTTATGTCATTGCCCATGAAGATTCTTACCGCTTTAATTGTTGCAGTTATATTGAATCAGAAACTGAGGGGAATTAATTTCTACAGGACAATATATTACATCCCTTCTATCTTCGGAGGAAGTGTTGCGATTTCTATTCTCTGGCGATTTTTATTTATGGATGGCGGGCTGGTGAATCAGTTACTGAGTAGAGTGGGAATATCCTCACTTCCATGGCTGTCTAATCCGAAAATTTCTTTATTTACATTAAGTCTTCTGAGCGTTTGGCAATTCGGATCATCTATGGTTCTGTTTCTTGCCGCACTGAAGCAAGTTCCGGAAGATTTGTATGAAGCAGCTTTAATAGACGGGGCAGGACGTATTCACATGTTCTTTAAGATTACACTGCCCATGATAAGTTCTGTTTTATTTTTTAATATTCTTATGCAATTGGTAAATGCATTTCAGGATTTTACAGGAGCATTTGTAATAACCAATGGTGGACCTTTGAACTCCACATACCTTTATGCCCTTAAGCTTTATGATGAGGCATTCAAATACTTTAAAATGGGATATGCCAGCGCACTTTCATGGGTTTTGTTTATTATCATTTTGATTTTTACAGTTGTATTTTTTAGATTTTCAGAGGCGGTGACTTATTATGAAGATGGAGGCGATTTTTGATGAGTGCAAAGGGAAAGAAGAGAATTGCTGCGGCCATAACCCATTTGCTTATGACTGCTCTGGGAATAGTGATGATCTATCCGTTATTATGGATGCTGTTATCGGCGTTTAAAACGAATTCCGAAATCTTTGGTTCGACGGCTTTATTGCCTGTAGAGCCTGTTTGGGATTCCTTTATAAAAGGTTGGAAAGGAACCGGAAAAGTTACCTATACTCAATTTTATATTAATACATTTAAGCTGGTCATTCCGACTGTACTGTTTACCGTATTCTCCTGTTCGCTGGTGGCCTATGGATTTGCGCGCTTCCGCTTTTACGGAAAAAAAGTCTTATTTATGCTTATGATTTCTACGCTGATGCTGCCGAATTCCGTTTTAATTATTCCGAGATATATTCTTTACAATAAGCTCGGATGGCTGAATAGTTACCTGCCTTTTATTATGCCGGCGCTGTTCGCTTGTTATCCATTCTTTATTTACATGATGGTTCAATTTTTCAGAGGCATCCCGGTCGCCTTGGATGAGGCGGCGGAAATCGACGGATGCAATACTTTCCAGGTATATTGGCGTATTCTTCTTCCGTTAATGAAACCGGCGCTGTTCTCAGCGGCAATCTTTCAATTTATCTGGACATGGAATGATTTCTTTAATTCATTGATCTATATTAATAGTGTCAGCAAATTCCCGATCGTGCTGGCGCTTAGAATGTCATTGGATGCGACGGCGGCGGCCAACTGGAATCAGGTCTTGGCAATGTCGGTGTTATCGCTTCTCCCGGGAACTATCCTATTCTTTTCGGCACAGAAATATTTTGTAGAAGGAGTATCTGCAGGAAGCGTAAAGGGGTAATAGCGTGAAAACTTGTTCTTCGTGAGCTGATTTCAGTAAATTTTGCGGCAATCTTTTTGGTATATCGTATGCGGGCGAGTTCACGCGCCCGCTTTAATTCTCCATCTCCTTTATGATATAGTCCTTTCCGGATTCCCCTATTATTCCGAGATACGTAAATTATTATTCCGATGTCGCTGCTATTGCTCCGAATAAGGGATATACTGTTTCTTGAAGAGAGGTAAGATAAGCATATAATTTAGGGAATAAAAATATTCCACTCTTATCTGAGTACGCAAAAGTTTTGAAGGTGGAAAAAGGACTCGAACATATCTGGAGGTATTGTTATGAAAAATGCAATGAAATTAAAAATAATAATAAAAAATTTGAAAAAGAGAAATCTATATCGGTACAGCTCGTAATGTAGAACTTATGTTGGATAGATTTTCAGAAAAATATCTGTTTCGAGGTATCAGAGAACTTTATCTGAAAGGGTGTATTTCTGATTGCGGTGATGGTTGGTCTTGATTCTAAGGCAACTATGGATATGAATGCTATAAGAAAGGATTACTGGTATATGAGAAAACTATTGGTGAAATGTTTGGAGAGATATGTAAGATAGAGTTAGATGATGATATAATATTTGTCTTCCGAAGTATTATTTTAAAAAGTAGGAACGGAGGAAAAAAGCTTCGATTATCAAATATAAAAATCAAAAGATAAACACTACACCATTCCTAACGAAAGAGATATTGCATCTGAAAAATTTTTCCATGATGACAGGTGGCAGAATGTATTATTGAACTTAAATGATCTGGTGAAAATAGGATACTGACGATTTGTTGAACACATGGTATAGTTGCTTTTTATTATTTGTTAATGGCAAACTGTAAAAAGATTTTTTTATGCCGACATATATGGAAATGTTGCTTGACGAGGTCCGTATTCTATACTATCTTGAATTTAAGTGGGAAGCACCTATTTCTAAATAACACATTCGTGATTTCGAAAGGAGAACAAATATATATGAGAAAATTAAGAATGAACGAGGCAGTAGCTGATTAATTGAATACCTGGCATAGGCTTGAATTTTGGTTAATGCCGCACAAAGATTCTTACTTATATAGATTTATCTTGACGAGACACAGTAAGATGTATTTTTTGTTGGAAAAAAGAACACATTTACGTATCGGAATGAATCAATCGTCCGCAGAGACAGCTTATGAAAAGGGTCGTTTTTGCAGTATTATTTTATAATAATAATTTTATACGTTAAATCGATAAAGTTATGATTCAAGTAACTATGACTGCTTTTCCGTTAAGTTATGACTTAAGTAGCTGCTGTGAAATGTACAATTGAATATGGAACCAGACAGCAAAGTCGGGCAATTATCCGTTTAATGAGAGAATGCTTGCGGGAGAGGGCATAGTAACGCAGGTAATCGAGAATGACAGGGTTTTTATGTAATAGCGCAATTTGAAGAATATGAATCGACGAAAATGTAACGCATGAAAATAAAAGAAATAAAGGAGAAAGAACAAATTAGTTCATTCCGAGTATAGAAGATTTATTATAAGAAAATATAGCCATAACAAAACGCCGAATAACTTATCATTAGTTATTCGGCGCTATTATTAGTAAGAAATATTTATATAAAGAGAAGAATTAGTTTAACTTGAATCTACTGACTTCTTCACGAAGCATCATGGCCTGAGATGACATTTCTTCACTTGTTGCAGAGTTCTCTTCTGCGGTAGCAGCATTGTTTTGTACAACAGCAGAAATATGAGAAAGTCCCGTTTTAATCTGTTCAATTGCATCCGCTTGTTCTATGGAAGCCTGTTCGATCTTAACAAATTCTTCTGTTACTTCCCCGGTACTTTTCATTACATTCTTTAAAATCGTATCCATCTGTTTCGTTATCTGCATTCCCTTGGAAACATCGCTGACAGAAGCTTCGATAAGTTCGCCGGTCTGTTGGGCGGCCTCCGCTGATTTAGCGGCGAGATCGCGTACTTCCTCAGCCACAACAGCGAATCCTTTTCCTGCATCTCCGGCACGAGCAGCTTCAATTGCAGCATTTAGAGCGAGAAGATTGGTCTGAGATGCAATACTTTCAATGGCCCTTGTAATATCAGCAATTTGGTTGGAAGAGGAACCGATATTTTCCATCGCATTTGTGAGCTGCATCATTTGAGCATTTCCATCGTTAACCGCATTACTTGTTTGCTTAACTGAATTCGATACCGTATCGATAATAGCAAGGTTTTCTGAACTTTGATGCGAGATTTTTTCGATAGAATCGCTTAATTCCTGTATGGAAGCGGCTTGTTGTGTAGAACCAGCAGCTAATGACTGCGCCGCATCTGAGACTTGGTCGGAGCCTTCGCTGACTTGCTCCGCAGTCGCATTGATAATATGCATTGTCTGATTTAAAGTAGATACCGTATTGCTTATTGTTTCCTTAAGTATCTTAAAGTCGCCGGGATATTCCATATCCACCGTGACACTTAAGTCTCCATCAGCAATTCGGTTAAACTTTTCGGATACATCCTTGAGAATATCACTCATCATCTCATTACTTTTCTGAATAAGTTTTGCCAATTGCCCCATTTCATCGGAACTTTCATATTTGATTTCTGCGTTCATATTACCTTTGGCAACTTCTTCGTATAATTTCATAATTTCATCAACAGGATTCAAGATAGACCTTGTTGTTGTTTTAATAACAAAAATGGTAAGTACAATAGAGGCAATACCACAGCCTAACAGTATAAACCATGAAATATTCATAATAAAGGCAGAGGTTGAATTTTGCTTTGTAGCCTGTTCATTTGCTATGACATCGTATTCGTTAAGAATATCTATTGCAACGTTCAGTGTTGGTCTATATTCATCCCAAAACATTCTGAGAGCTTTACCCCGGTCTTCTTTTGAATCAGTGAGGGTAAGTTCTACAATTTGTTTTCTGATTGCGGCTGAGTCACTGATAGCAATGGTAAGGCGTTCAAGTTCTTCCGCATCGGAGTTATCACGTCTATTACTTTTAAATGCTTCCAAATTCTCAGCAACTATTTTCGCTTTCACATCCGCATCATCAAGAGCCGCTTTGACGTAGCCGGGATCTTCTTCTGTAATAGCTTCCAGTAGATTGAAAAGAACATTCTGCATATTTACTCGTATATTAGTAAGATATGTATTGTTTGGTACTGTATATTGTCCGTATAGTTCCACTTGATTTCCAATAGTAGTAATACTGATTAAGGAAAGCAGAGAAGATAGTATCATTAGGGCGAGAACGATACTAAATCCAGCCCTCAATTTTTTACCAATAGTGAGATTTTTTAATTTGTTCATTATAATGTATTCCCCTTCCGTAGTTTAGAGTCGTATTCCCGCTCTTTTTTTCATAAGTATAACGATGTTATCAGATAAAGGAAATCAAGCTGAGTGTTAGATAGCTTGATTTCCTTTATGTGCATTGTATCATAATTTTAATAGATATGTTAGCATTTTATATAAAAAACACAGTAAAATTTTGATTATCCCCTAAAACACTATATCTATCGCACTATCAAAGGATTGCAACCATTCATTTTACTACTTATTTACTACTGACGAATGAGCCTTGATACGCTGATATTCTAGGATATGCAAAGATATGGTACAGCACATCAGTATTGAAACATCAAAATTAAATAAAGCATATAGACTACGGAACGCACAAATTTCAGCGTTCCTTTTCTATTTGTATAGCAATCTTTTAATAAACCACCTGCTATGCAGGTGTGATAACAATCGCTTTAGCTTACCATACAGGACTGAATTACAAACAGTTTTACTTATTGGAGCAGTGTGTTGTATGGCAGAGGTTAAGTGTTCATCTGGGCTGGAACTGTGATAATGTCCGTGCTTCCTATGATGAAATATCAAAGGCGGTATAAGATGAAGTCTACGCTGGTGCAAAGGCTTCTGTGAAAGCAAATAAAGGACGCTATGAATGTGGCGGTTATATCTACACTGGCAACGGGCAGGATATAGGGCAGTTCTGGGCGAAACTGAATGTCGGGCAAAGTTCCAGAAAGTTTCCTCCAATACCAGCGTTACGAATGGCAGTGACGTGTATTCCCTTGCTGGGGCGGTCTACGGTGCCTATTCTGATAAGAACTGCCAGAATGTTATTGCCACCCTTACGGCTAATAGTAACAGGAATACCGAAGCCATAGAAGTAAAGGCTGGCACAGTATTTATCAAGGAACAGCAAGCTCCTGCTGGCTTTAAGCTGGACAAAAAGGTATATCCGCTGGCTGTAGAAGCTGGCAAAACTGCAACTTTGAAAGTGAGTGACACGCCAAAGGTCACAGAAACCTTGCTTGAGCTTTTCAAGATTGACTTGGAAACAGGAAAAGCCAATGCACAGGGGAACGCTTCCCTTGCTGGTGCAGAATTTACGTGGAAGTATTATGACGGTTACTACAACAAGGATAATCTTCCAGCCAACCCTACAAGAACGTGGACAACACAGACACTTGCTGAAAAAGACAGCGACGGTACGGTTCACTATGTTACCCGTTTAGCTGACAAGTACAAAGTGTCTGGGGACAGCTTCTACACACAAAACGGTATCAACTGTCTGCCTTTAGGGACGATAACGGTGGAAGAAACCAAAGCTCCCACAGGTTACTTGCTAGAGGGTGCATATATGCAAGCCAAAGGAAATGCAAGACTTGAATGTAGACACCATACGGACGGATATACCGACCAGCTCAACGGTCAGTGACGTGCAGATATGGAATGTAGCACAGTCTGGGGAGAACGAGTTTACTGCTACCTACGAAGTAGATCAGCAGATAAAGGAGGGCGACCAGACGAAAACGGTTAGTGCTACCTATAACGTGGCTGTCCATGTGGACACAAACGGAAATATGGTAATCATAAAGAACCCGACCCTTGCCCCAGAACACAAGAAGTCAAGCTATGAGCCAAAGGCAAAGGAAGCAGACGGAACGGTGGACGTTGAAACCATACAGGACGCTACGGCGTTTCTTGAAACATTCTTTAAGCTCTACCCGACAGCCACAGAGAAGGAGCTTGCCTACTATGTGGTTGGGAATGTCATTGAACCGATAAACGGCGATTACCTGTATTCAGAATTGATAAACCCGATATTCTCACAGGACGGGGAAAATGTAAAAGTGAGTGTTGCTGTAAAATTCCTTGATAATCAGACAAAAGCAACACAGATTTCACAGTTTGTGCTTGTGCTTCATAAAGACGGAAACTGGAAGATTGTAGGTTAAAGTAGACTAAGGCTTGCTCCATATTAGGATATGATTTGCAAGCCTTTTACTCATAATATAGGATATTCTATTTGACTCATTTTATTACAGCCCAAATTTATAAGCGTACATTGACACAATGCAAAAATGCGTATATAATAGTTAATGAATACGATTCAATAATCATTCTTAAAGAAAGAAAATAAAAATGGCACGACCTGTAAAGAAACCACCCGAACAATGGAAAAATGAAATTTTAAATGCAGCACAAAATCTGTTTATGTCAAAAGGTTTTGAAGAAACTTCTGTTGCTGATATTATGCAAGCAGCAAATGGGGCAACGGGAATGTTTTATCGTTGCTACCAAAGCAAGGAGGAAATTCTAAATGTGCTTGTTGAAAAATGGGCGGCATTATACGTGCAAAAGATAATTTTCTTACTGGATAATCCTAATAGTACATTTAGCGAAAAATTGGTTGGCATTTTAGATGTAATAAGACAAATGTCCTCACAAACAATTGGTATGGAAGCTTTCTTTACTGCTTCTAATGAAATTGTCTTGAATAAGTTGACTAGACAAATGACTTCAATGTTAGCTCCGTTGCTTGCGTCTGTTTTGAAACAAGGTATAAAAGACGGGATTTTAGTCCTTGAAAATGCGGACTTTTATGCCAATTATATTATTGGTGGTTCTTTAGGAGCACTCAATCATGGAAATAGTATGACAAGAGAAAACATAGCACATAATTTGGAATATCTACCACAAGCAATCGCCAACACATTAAACATAGACATTAGCCTGCTGCTAAACGCCCAGAATTTAAAAGGAGGTGGAAAATGAAAACAAACGGAAAAATTCACATGGTAACTATCATAAAAATAATTATTAGTATTCTTTCTGTTTCATTTGGTATTTTATCATTGATTTTATTGAGGGCACAGGGATACGACTATCCTGTTTATGTAACCATTTTGATGTGTTGTATATCTATTGCGTCCCTATTACTTCTTTCAAGTGGAATATTGGGTATATTGCGTCATAAAAAAATTGAGCAGGAAAAGTTAGAGAGCATAGTAAAATGGGTTTATGCAATTTCAGGTGGCTCTGCACTTTTAATCATTGCACCACTTACTATCATTTTACTCTCGGCACAAGGAATATCTTTTACTGTCTTTCTTCCCTGCTTTTTTGTTACTTTAATCGTGCCGGTAATTCTGATTGTTGTTGGTATTGTGAAGTGTATCAATGTGTGTCGAAGTTAATAACCATTGGAGGAAACATATGGAGAATAAAGATTGCCCTTGTAAAAGAACAAAATGTAAAAGACATGGAAATTGTGACGCTTGCCGAGAACATCACCAACTTTCCAAACACCAGTCTTTTCCAGCCTGCGAACGCATTGAAGCAAAAAAAGAACGAAAAGAAGCCAGAAAGGAACGTAAGAACAGGCGAAAAAAGGTACCAAGAATGAACACTGAAAAATGGGTATTATCAGACGCTAAGAACTTAACAGGTTTTATACGAAAGCTAAGAATGAAAATAGAACCAGACCCACAAAGTCCAAAGTACATTCTTACAGTCTGGGGTGTAGGTTACAAATTCAATGAAGAAAAACCGTAGCTGTACTTCACACTCGTGTGATCTATACAGACTACGGTTTTATTCATTTTCATTTATAGTAGTTTCAAAGAGTTTTACGGTTCGCATGGAAGCCTTGGTCGCTTTCAATACATCAACCAATACCCGTATTTCATAATCATTGCAATCAAGATAGTGTCACATAACAATTCATCAGCCGACACTTTCAGCAGATTAGCAATCGCAACAAGTGTCGTTAGGCTGACGCTAGAATTACCAGTTTCTATATTGCTGACGTGTTGCGGAGTGACACCTATTTTGTCAGCAACCGTTTCCAAAGCCGTCTGTCTGCTTCTGAAAAAGCACATAAAGGAGGTGGTACACTATGAACAATACTGATGTGCCAATTTGGGAAAGATACACGCTGACGATTGAGGAAGCGTCAAAATACTTCCGTATCGGGGAGAAGAAACTGCGTAAGTTGGCAGAGGAAAATATCAATTCTGGATGGGTCATTATGAATGGAAACCGTGTGCAGATTAAGCGGAAACAGTTTGAAAAAATCGTTGATACTTTGGACGTTATTTAGTGAAAATGAGACTGAAGTATGGTATAATATAGGTAGTCGTATCAAGGCTCTTTCTACTTTGAAAGGAGCTTAACATCATGTAAAAAAGACGTGATAGCAAAGGACGAATTTTAAGGACTGGAGAGAGCCAGAGAAAAGACGGAAGATACGCCTACAAATATATAAACGCACTTGGAGAGCCGAAGTTTGAGTATGCTTGGAAACTTGTTCCAACGGATAAAACCCCAGCAGGGAAACGTGAGGATATATCACTCCGAGAAAAGGAACAGTCGATACAAAAAGACCTTAATGACGGTATTGACACAGTTGGAAAGAAAATGACGGTCTGCCAGCTTTATGCGAAGAAGAACAGCCACAGAAAGAACATCAAACGCAATACGGAAAAGGGACGCAAGTATCTTATGGACATTCTGAAAAAAGACCCCCTCGGTGCTAGAAGCATTGATACGGTCAAGCAGTCAGACGCTAAAGAATGGTGTATCAGAAAGAACCCTTTCGACTTTAAATTGAGTGATGTTCTGGAAGATGATACAGAACCTAAGATTGCTTTAACCCCAGAACAGGAAGCAAAACTGTTGTCCTTTATGGAAAGCGACAAGGTTTATGAAAAGTATCGTGATGAAATGATATACGGAGGGAAAAATAACTTTAAAGAATTTATTTATACCTATGTTCATCGAGCAGCTTCTTATGAACATGATGTGGACGGTAAATCCCATTGTTATGGGAAAATATTCAACTTAAGTAACGAAATACAGGAGATAAGTTGTAATATAACAGATGTAGAGCAGTTTATGTGTGAAAATATAGAGGGGACTTATGCAAAAGAACTTTGGAATGAGGAGATTCTGAAGTTAGAAGGAACAGTGCTCGTAAATGCCGTCCCTTCGTATGGGGTAAAATTATTTAAAGTGTGAGTTTCACAAAGACCTGTTATATGGTATATTGAAAGACAGAAAAGAGCGTAAAAAGGGGTAGGAAAAGATGAAGGATAAGGTAAAAAAGATATTCGGTAAAATAATATTATTTTATGAAAAGCGGCCGATAGCTTTGAGCTTGATCGTAAGTTCCTTGATTATTTTTGTTATGGGAATCTTCGTACTTATAGAAGAAGTGTGGCATAGTGGCTTAAGGATAGATGATATATACGGATTTTTCTGGGGCTTCATTCTGTTTACATTATTTATCGTCTTACCTCCGGTTCTAACGCTTATGAATCTAATTTCATTATTTATTAAAAACCCGTCGGAGAAGGCTTTGAGAAGTGATAAGAAGATAGAGCTTTTGATTATTTTCCTGGGGACAGTATATTCTTTTTTATATTTACTCACCGAATTTTCGAATATTGTATTGGAGGATTGGCAGCAGCAACTATACAATAGTCAATTACATACGCCCATTCATACAGGAACAATGCCGACCATATGCGCTATAGTTATCATTGCGTTACTTGGATATTTTCTCCTCCGTTATAAATCGCTGGAGAAGATATCTCCCTTGCTGGCCGTTCTTGGCATCGCTGCTATGTACCTGGGCGCTGTAGGATGTATTCTCTGGATAGTACAGCTTTGGGGCAGCGATTTCAACATATTGGTATTGTGCATACTACCGGCTAATTTTATCGTTATAATTTTAAAAACGATAAAGGATGTGATAAAGGAATGGCGAAAGATTCACCAGCCCGATTTGGAAATGGAATCCAATTTGCCCATAAAAGAAAACCATTTTCCCCAAAGCCCTTTACTTTCTCGCTTTTATTCATGGTTAATGAATTCAGCCAATTGGCCGCTCGTAGGATTACTGTTCACAATTCCTCTTCTTGGGGTCATTATTTTGATTATGATGTTATTCGGTCAGCAGCCGGATAGCGTTATTAAGGCGTGGACAGAAACAGCGGATTGGAATTTCTCTCAGCGCATAGCACCTCAGAATATTATGTATGATCAACATTACCTATGTACTGTGGCGGCTGGCGGGCATAAAAAGATAGTAAAACCGCTGCGCCTCGGAATAAGGCATGGGAATGAAGTTATCGTCAACAGGCAGCTTTGTATTGCAAATGCATTCGAGCAGATTCTGGAAGAAAAGACACCGCGTTTGCATGCATTGATACGAGGGGTGTATGATAAATATGGCTATCCCATTGCAAAGCATATAAAGTCTCCATATACCGCCGATCTTATTTATTTCCTGATGAAACCGGCGGAATGGTTCTTTTTGGCTGTTATTTATCTATGCGACTGCAAGCCAGAGAATAGAATTGCGGTACAGTATATGAAAGGTGAACATAAAATTATAAAACATTAAGAGGAGAAATATTATGAAGAAAGCACTCATGTTAATAACCAGCCTAACCTTAATTCTATTATTTATAGCTGGCTGTGGTAATCAGGGAAGTTCTCAGGAAAGCAACGCGCAGACTGAAAATATTCTTTCAGAGGAGAACATTGCAGAAGAGGCGGAGTTGGAAAGTCTCTCCGAAGAGCATTCCCAGGACTTGATGGATAAAGAAGAAGCGCTAACAGATATTCGTGTGATGGCTTTGAAAGGGCCGACAGCGATGGGCTTAGTAAAGCTGATGGATGAAGCGGAAGGCGGAAGTGTGAACAGCAATAATTATGACTTTTCCATCGTTGCTTCTGTGGACGAGGTAATGCCGAAACTTGTTCAGGGAGAGGTGGATATTGCAGCAGTTCCGGCAAACTTAGCTTCGGTACTTTATAATAATACGCAGAAACAAGTGCAAGTCCTTGCAATTAATACATTGGGAGTGCTTTACATTGTGGATACAGGCAACACTGTTCATTCGGTCGGTGACCTAACGGGGAGGACGATATATGCCAGCGGAAAAGGAGCTACTCCTGAATATGCGCTCAATTATATTCTCATGGAGAACGGAATTGACCCTGAAAAGGATGTAACTATCGAATGGAAGTCTGAGCATACGGAGTGCGTGGCGGCTCTTACTGCGTCTTCACAGGAAAGTGAGATCGCTTTGCTTCCCCAGCCTTTCGTTACAACTGCACAGGCAAAGAATGATAAGATAAGAATTGCTTTGGATCTAAATCAAGAATGGGATAAAGTGCAGACAGAGGACGGGGATTCTAGCGCATTGCTCACGGGAGTCATTATTGTAAGAACTGAGTTCGCGAAGGAATATCCGGATGCGGTAAATGCCTTTCTGGATTCTTATAAGGAATCCGTATCCTATGTAAATGGGAATATAGAGGATGCAGCCGCCCTTATTGAAAAGTTCGATATTGTTCCGGCAGCAGTAGCAAGCAAGGCCCTTCCCTATTGTAATATTACCTTTATAGAAGGTACTGAAATGCAGGAGCAGTTATCAGGCTATCTGAATGTATTGATGGAACAAAATGAAAAGGCTGTGGGAGGAGCGGTTCCGGAGGATGATTTTTATTACAGGAGATAAACCGAATGAGAAAACAACAAAAATATGGGCAGTTCTTCTATGGCTTACCGTATGGGAGATAGGGGCCCGTTTCATTGGGCAGGAGGTACTCTTGGTATCTCCTGTTGTTGTATTGCTGCGCCTGCTGCAGCTTATGACGGTTTCAGAATTCTGGAGTTCCATCGCCTTTTCCTTTTTACGGATTATCGGAGGATTTCTTTTGGCATTGTGTGTCGGAACTTTTCTGTCCGGTATCAGTTTCTTTAGCCGGGTTATCAGGGAGCTGGTACAGCCTCTGATCGTTGTTATGACGACAATACCTGTGGCTTCTTTTATTATTCTCATTTTAATCTGGGTGCCTTCCCGCAATCTTGCAGTGGTCATTTCATTTCTTATGGTATTGCCGATTATCTATAAGAATATTCTGGAAGGAATAGGACAGATGGACGGACAACTTTTGGAAATGGCACAGGTTTTCCAAGTGTCTCGACGTAAACGTCTTCGATACCTTTATATACCTCAGCTCATGCCGTATTTTAGAACGGCAGCCTCTTTGTCCCTTGGACTTTGCTGGAAGGCAGGAGTGGCAGCGGAAGTTATTGGGATTCCGAAAGGTTCCATTGGAGAGAAGCTATATGAGGCTAAGATATATTTGCAGACTCCGGATTTATTCGCATGGACCTTAACTATTATCATATTGAGTGTCAGTTTTGAGAAGTTATTCCTATTTTTTGTGGATAAGTTGTTACTATTCAACCATTAGCATCGCGAGGTGTTTTTGTTAGCGAAGGTTACAGAAAACCCGAGTTTTGCAAGCGCGAAATACTGTGGAGCAGTATTTCTGTGCATGAATTGTTACTAGGAAGCCGTAGGCTGAATGGTAACGATAAGCTAGTGAAAAGAATGGAAGGCTGTTGAAAACGTAAGGGAGTTATAGACAATGGATATCATTATAAATAATTTATCGAAGAGATATGGGAAAAATCAGGTTCTTCACCATCTTTGCGCGAAGATAGAGGAGGGGAGAATCACCTCTATTATGGGACCTTCAGGTGTGGGAAAAACGACTCTCCTTAGAATTCTTGCGAGACTTGAGTCTGCTGATGAAGGAGAGGTGGAAGGAATAGGGCAGAAACGAGTTAGTATGGTGTTTCAAGAGGATAGACTTTGTGAGAATCTAAGCCCTATATCTAATATTCGCCTCGTATGTGGCCGCGGGATATCCGTAAGTAAGATGGAAGAAGAGCTATGCAAGGTGGGACTTCGGGAAAGCAGGATGCAGCCGGTGAGAGAATTATCCGGCGGAATGCGCCGAAGGGTTGCACTTGTCCGGGCACTTATGGCATCTTATGATATTTTGATTCTGGATGAGCCTTTTAAAGGGTTGGATGAAGATAATAAGAGAGAGATGATGGAGTATACTCTCGAAAAAAGTGCCGGTAAAACGGTGATTTTTGTAACTCATGAGGATAATGAAGCGAAGTTCATGGGTGGAAATATTATCCATATGGGAGCATAGTCATTTGGAACCGGAATAAAGGCTTGAAGTCGTATATTTCTTGACATTTATAAGAAAAGAATTCAAAATAAAAAAGATGGCTTAAGGATAAACTCTTCTATAGAGGGAAGGTATCTTACATGAATTATATAGTGTTTGATTTGGAGTGGAACCAGAGCAATACAGGTAAGGAAAAGGAAATAAAGGAAGTTCCTTTTGAAATTATAGAAATTGGTGCATTGAAGTTGAATGAGGAGTTCGAAATAATTGGTGAATTCAACCGATTAATAAAACCTCAGATTTATCGGGAAATGCATCATATTACGAAGAAGTTGATACATCTACGGATAGAACAGCTTCAAGGGGAAAAGTTGTTTAAAGAGGTGGCAGAGGAATTTTTGTCCTGGTGCGGCAGCGATTTTATGTTTTGCACTTGGGGTCCTTTGGACTTGACAGAGTTGCAGCGGAATATGAGGTATTATAAGATACCTCCTCTTTCGGACCGGCCCTTCAAATTTTATGATATACAGAAGCTGTTCAGTATTGCATTTGAGGATAAGAAGTCTCGCAGAACCTTGGAATATGCCATAGATTTTCTTGACATAAAGAAGGATATTCCCTTTCATAGGGCGTTCAGCGATGCGTGCTATACGGCCAAGGTTCTGACATGTATAGAAATGTGGGTGTTTAAGAATATTTCTTTCGATGTTTTTTCGTTGCCCAAGAGTAAAAAAGAAGAAGTGTTTGAAATATTCGATAATTATGCGAAGTATATCTCCAGAGAGTTCGACAGCAAGCAGGACATACTTGAGGATAGGGAGATCATGAGCACAAAATGCTATCTTTGCCGAAAAAATATTAAGCGTAAGATTAAGTGGTTTTCTCCTAACGGAAAACATTATTACAGCATTGGTCTATGTAATAATCATGGATATGTAAAAGCGAAGGTTCGAATTAGAAAGGCAGAAAATGAAAAGCTATATGCGGTAAAAACAATAAAACTGATACCTGAAAGTGAAATGGTCGAGATAAAAGAGAAAAAAGAGCGTACGAAGAAAAATATTTCTAAGGAATAAAATGGACTATCGAACCGCAGATTGAGCCTGTAGGAGCGATAGTCCGAAAAAAACAGGTAAAGGCTACATAAATTTCTGGGGAAATTGACTTATAATACCGGAAGAAAAATAATGGGATATTTTAATAATTGACTGTTCTACCTCAGTGAAGGCTTCGATACTGGCCTCATAGTCGTTCGATAGATGCATTTCTATCTCATGAATGCTTAGTCTCAGGTGTTCGTAAATCATATCGCGCACATCTTCTGTATTATAAAAAGGATTGATGTTGCTGAAGGTCTCAGCCATTTGGTCAGCATTTTGATGCCATCTTTTACTTAATGCTTCGGATTCCGCTGACTGGTCATCGCGCATTGCAGTGATTAATTCACTTTCTATCCTCATATGTTCGGCGAGAAGTTGTTCGATTATGTTAACGGTAGCCGGTGAATAGTAGGTAGTGAAAACCTTAGTGATATCCGCGGGATTTCGTAAAGCTCGTGACATCGTATCGCCCTCATCATCTAATGTATTAGTAGTGCTGACAAGAAGCAGGCGTGTCCAATATGCATGTTGAAGCCATGCCTGGAGCATGCTGCTGTATAGATTACGTTGTATGATGGGATTGGGACATGCAGGAGGATTAGAATCGCAGGAAGTGCTTACGAATTGATCACCTGGGCAGATGGTAATAGAACTTCCGGCTTGAAGATCATAGGGATCGATATTTGGATTTAAAGTGAGAATCTCCGGTACGGTCGTTTGATAGTAACGGGAAAGTTGATATAAATTATCATTTTGGTTAATAACATATTGTATTTTTGAGGGGCGATTCATGATATTACCTCTTTTTTATTTATTAATACTATATGCCTGGAGATGCCTTTTGCCACTTATGTAATATCCCCCTATCAAGGAGAAAAGGAGAAGGATATTTTGCGAGTTTTTGATGGATTGCAATTGATAAAGGAGAGTAAAGAAGAGGTGCTTCCGGGAGTGACATTTGACTTCCCATACCTTGCTTCTTATGTTGAATTCAGTAAATATACGATAACGTATACATCGTGGCATTGGCATAAGGAGGTAGAATTATTCTACATTGAAAAAGGAAGTCTGGAATATTATACGCCTCAAGGTAAAGTAATCTTTCCTGAAAGAAGCGGTGGAATCATTAATTCCAATGTTCTTCATATGACAAGGCAGCCGGTGAACGAGAAAAGTACGATTCAAAAACTTCATATCTTTGATCCTGCTTTAATTGGAGGAAGGCCGGGAAGTTTGGCAGAGCAGAAATATATTCGTCCTTTTATTACGTCTCCATCGATTGAAATCCTTGGATTTTATGAGGGACAGCATGAAGAGATCTTAGAAAAAATAAGAAATTCTTTTAAAGTGAATAAGGAAGATTTCGCATACGAAATTAAATTAAATGAAACACTTTCCGGCATATGGTATCATCTTTTGCAAATAGCGCAGACGCTTCCTCAAGAGAAGAAAGTAAATGGAAAGGTAAATGAAAAGTTAAAAACAATGATAAATTACATTCACGAGCACTATGATCAGAAACTAGCGGTGGAAGAAATTGCCCGGGCAGCGTTTATCAGTGAGAGGGAATGTTATCGGTCTTTTAAAGAGCATATGCGAATAACTCCGGTAGAATATCTAAATAACTATAGGCTACAGATAGCATGTCATTTATTGGCTAATGGCAGGGAATCCATCACTTTTATAAGTAATGCTTGCGGCCTTGGAAGCAGTAGCTATTTTGGGAAGATTTTCCGGGAAAATTTTGGATGTACTCCAGCCGAGTATAGACAAAAATGGCAGAATAATGATAATAATTGTCGTTAATAATATATTTTAAAGTGAATATCTGCGCTATAGTAATATTCAGTTAGCTAATTGCCTGATTAGTTAACTGAATATTTCATTATAAAAAAGGGAGGCCTTACCGACGATATCCGGTAAGACCTCCCAACCCTTTTTATGATTATGCAAGTAATTCTCCGTCAGTTCCTACGGTCACTACCTGCCAAGGAATAAATTTCCCGCTGGCCTGAAGCGCTTGCTTAGCAGCAGCTTCGATTCCGCCGCAACAGGGAACTTCCATACGTATAATCTTAACGCTTTTAATATTATTATTTCTAATGATTTCCGTTAACTTTTCACTATAATCTATCATATCCAACTTAGGGCAGCCGATAACAGTAACATGATTTTTAATGAATTCACGGTGAAAATTGCCGTAAGCAAATGCAGTACAATCTGCAGCAATCAAAAGATTGGCATTATCAAAGTAAGGTGCATTGATAGGCACTAACTGAATCTGAACAGGCCATTGCATTAATTCGCTGCCGATATCCTCAGATTTGTGAGTGCTTGCTTCTACTTCCTTATTAACAGATGTTCTTTCAATCATTCTTGTACGTGTGCCGGGGCATCCGGAAGGCATAGAATTCTGTGCGGCTTTCAGCGCCTGATTACGTTTCACCGCTTCTTCATCGAAAGGTGCGGCCTCACGTTCTTCGAAGCTGATCGCATCCGTAGGGCAGGCAGGAAGGCAGTTGCCAAGACCGTCGCAATAATCATCGCGTAATAAAGTAGCTTTTCCATCTACCATTATAATTGCATCCTCATGACATGCTGATATACAAGCTCCGCATCCGTTACATTTATCCGCATCAATTTTTATAATTGTTCTTTTCATTGTTGAATCGTCCTTTCATTCATAACTAATAATTTATTTGTCGTCAAAATAAATAGAAATCTTGTTCTTATGAAAAGATTATAGTAAAATATAAAAAATAAGTATGTTGTTTTTACAACGAAAATAAGAGATAAAAATAGAAGAATAAAAATAAGAAATAAAAATCAGGAATAAAAGATAAAAATGATAGATTCCCTACGGTGGAAAGGTATAGAGATACGATGAAGGGATATAGCAAGATAGTTAAAGAAAATCCCCTCTTTACAGGAATTGAGGAGAATGAAATTGAAGAAATGTTCCATGCGCTAGGGGCCTATGTGGAAACATATGAAAAGGAAGAATTTATTTTTCGGATGGGGGAACATGTAGATCTGTTGGGGATTGTGCTTCGGGGCAATGCTCATATCGTAAAAGAAGATTTTTGGGGAAATAGAAATATTCTGACAAAGATAGGACCGGGAGAAATATTTGCGGAAACTTATGCATGCCTTCATTCGGAGGAACTAGGTGTGGATGTAATTGCCGCTGAGAAATCAGAGGTACTTTTTCTTAATATTTATAAGGTTACAGGGATGCATAAGGCAGAAGAAAGATTTCACCATATTCTGATTCGGAATCTCCTCGATGTACTTGCCGGTAAGAATCTTATGTTGACATCCAAAATGGGCCATATGACACAAAGAAGTACAAGAGAGAAGATTCTTTCCTATTTATCGGAACAATCCAGAAAGGCACATAGTGCCCAGTTCATTATTCCTTTTGACAGACAGCAGATGGCAGATTATCTTTCTGTGGATAGAAGTGCTCTCTCCAAGGAGCTAAGCAAGCTACAGAAAGAAGGACTTATCGCCTATGAAAAGAATAGATTTACCATTACTATAAAGCGGTAGAATACTGTGGATATTTTGCAGGTGATCGAATAGACTTCATACTCAGAATATGTTATACTTATACCCACACAAGGGGGGCATAGATATGGACAAAGAAACGAAAGAATTATTTAATGCCACTATTGGTGAACTTGACCGAATGCAAGATAAAATAGAAAGACGTTTTGATAAAATAGAAGACACACTTGAAATTATGCATAATGAGATAAATACTTGTAAGTTAGAGCGAGAATCAGTATCTATCCTGATTAAGAAAATAGATCAATTAGAAAAGCGTATTGAAGATTTAGAAAAAAGAATTGCTTAGGTATTCTGTATTACGATAATTTACAAAAGTGAGGGAATTAGATATGGATTTTAATGTTTTCAGAGATATGTCTTATGGGGTATATGTTGTTTCAACGATGGATGGAGAGCGTCCTACAGGTTGTATTGCTAATAGCATTATGCAGATTACATCCAACCCGCCAACAGTAGCGATAAGCATTAATCATGACAATTATACGAATGAGTGTATTGATAAGAACGGCAACTTCACATTTTCTATTCTTGCTGAGGATTCGGATTCCGGCTTAATCGGCAGATTCGGTTTCTGTTCAGGAAAAGACGTGGACAAGTTTGACGAAGTAAACTATGAAATTGTACAGGGAGTTCCTGTAGTGAAGTCTACATGTGGTTATGTAGTATGTAAGGTAATCGATAAGATGGAAACGGAAACGCATACAGTATTTCTTGGGGAAGTACTCGATGGAGAGGTATATGACCCATCTGCTCAGGCGATGACATATAGCTATTATCATAATGTAATCAAAGGGAAAAGCCCTAAAAATGCTCCTACTTATTTACAGGAGACAAAGGAAGAACCCGTAAAGGTTAGCGAAAGCAAGGTGAAATATGTGTGCCAAGTATGCGGTTATGTGTACGAAGGCGATCCGTTGCCGGAGGACTTCCGTTGTCCTGTTTGCAGTGTGGGAGATGATAGATTCACCCGCGTGGAAGAATAAGAACAGTTACATAGCGATTAATATAATAACAGCCCGCGATAAAGGCAGAGAATAATAGCTCTTTATCGCGGGCTGTTTTATTCTATAGGAAAACCTTGCTGCACTAAGGCATAAAAGTACTAATCCTATAGAACCAATCCTTATAGAATAAAACGCTCCGTGCAGGATGCGGACTACGCGTACGAAAGGATTGTTAACTTAAAATTTATAATAGTTGACAATTGAAAATCTCAATGATATAATTTCTTCGAGTCCGGGAAATAAAGTTCTAAATTTGTTCGCGTGCTAAAGCATGCAGATGGGAGCCAATAATGGAAGCAGTAGGAGCAACGAAGAATAAAACTTATCAAATGGTATACATAGCAGTGTTTGCAGTATTGATCGCGATTTGTTCGTGGATATCCATTCCCACTATGGTACCCTTTACTTTGCAGACCTTTGCAGTCTTTCTTGCAGTAGGTGTACTCGGAGGAAAGAGAGGTACTTTAGCAGTTCTCGTTTATATTTTGTTAGGAGTTATTGGAGTTCCGGTATTTGCCGGATTCTCTGCAGGTGTTGGAGCCCTCATCGGTAACACAGGGGGGTATATTATTGGGTTCTTGTTTACGGCATTAATTATGTGGGGCATGGAGAAGTTATTCGGCAGAAAGTCTTGGGTATTAATTATTTCCATGGTGCTAGGGTTAATAGCCTGCTATGCGTTTGGTACTGCATGGTTTATGATAGTATATGCGAGGAATTCAGGCCCGATTGGATTGGGAACGGTTCTTAGCTGGTGTGTTATTCCATTTATTATTCCCGATATTATAAAACTGAGCTTAGCATCTTTGTTGAGCAAACGGTTATATAAGGTAATTGAGTCCATATAAAATTATAACTGCGCCGAGCAAAGCGAGTGTGCAAAAAACATACCGTGGCCGCTTGCGGACAAGATATAATGAGGAATAAGGGTATGATGAACATATATAAAATACGGGCGCATCACGGGATGTGCCTTGCCTTCTTCGAGGGGAAGGGCTATAGCAATGGATTCGTAAAGCATATGGCAGAAATAAAAGGGGTGCTTGATAAAAATCCCATGGTTAGGCTACTTGAAAGAATGGACGAGATATGCAGTGCCTGCCCTCACAATAAAGAGAAATACTGTGAAAGTGAAGAGAAGGTACTTCGATATGATAGTCAGGTGCTCCATCTATGCGGTCTGGAAGCGGGCAGAGAAATGGAATGGAAGCAGTTCGAAAGATTGGTAGAAGAAAATATTATCGGAGCCGGAAGGAGAAAAGAAATTTGCGGTGATTGTGAGTGGAGTAATATCTGTCATAGAAATTCATAATACTCGTTGATTATAGATTCGAGACGGTACAAAGGCCGGAAGTGTAAGCTTCCGGCTTTTGTGCTGTCAAAGTTTTTAGCCGCGAGAGTGAACGAAGCAGACTTTTGTCGATAAGCCCTATACTTCTATTTCTGGAAATTTATTAAATCTTGTAGTAAGATAAATTGTAACTGTGAAGGCACTGAACAGTTATGATATACTTTATAATGTAGTGTAGTGACGAGTAATGAATATGTGAGACATATGTGGAAAGGCAAGGTATTAAAATGAAAGTTATTATTGCCGATGATGAAGATAAGATCTGCCAATTAATTTATAGATTAGTAGATTGGGGACAATTGGATATGCAAGTGGAAGCCATTGTTCATAATGGAATAGAAGCGCTGGAAGCGATTCGCAAGTATCATCCTGATATTGTTATCACAGATATTAGGATGCCGGGATATGACGGGCTGGAAATGATAAGAAGAGCCAGAGAAATCTATGATGATATCGATATTATAATTATCAGCGGATACAGGCACTTTGAATATGCGCAGAATGCTATTCGCTACGGGGTAAAAGAATATCTGTTAAAACCGATTAAAAAAACGGAAATGACAGATACACTGATCAGAATCAAAGCAGCATATTTAGAAAAGAAGGAACGTCTTTCTACGGAAGAGCAGAATCGTATAACAGTTAAAAATAGTGTGGATAAATTAAGATCCGCTTTTTTTACGGAGGTATTATTCCGAAAAGAAAAAAGAAAAGATGAAATAACAAATGAAATCATCAATAAAGAATACCACTATAAGTTTAAGCAGGGATTCTTTCAGATTATTTTAATTAAGATAGATGGAATCAGCGATTCCTTACAAAGTAATATTACATATATTCAAGATAAGGTACTACAAGCGGTAAATAAAAGGCTATCCGATGAATGTTATGAAATAGAATGTATTTTTGATAGAAGTATGTGTTACGTGATGATTAACTATGGCAGCGAAAGCAAAAGAATTATTCGTAAAAAGTTAAAAACCACTTTGGATGAATTACTTTTGCAAAAGGATATTTTAGAAAACCTTAGAATTACATTAGGAGTAGGAATTGCAAAAGAGCACATATCCGAACTTGCCATTTCTTTAAAGACAGCATCCTGGGCGATCGAACAAAGACTTATTCTCGGTATCAACAAGGTCATTGAAGGGGAGAACGTATCTCTGAATGAAGTAGCGGATAGTCAGTTGTTCTATGACTTTAATAAACAGATGATAGATTCGTTGGAAAAGTTGAGTGAGCCTTTACTTGTAAATGCAATTCGCTATTTACAGACATCGTTGAAGAATAAAGAGAATACGACAGGTCATGAAATCATTCAGATGGCCAAAGAGGCGATGAATCTTTATTTATTTACGATGAAGCAGAATAAGTTCATGATAAAAGATGCCGAAGGCCTTTTTGAAAGATTCAGTGAGGATATCGAGAATATAGGAACTGTGGAAGATATTTTCTCTTATTTGACCCGCATAATTATTATATCGTTCAGAAGATCGATAGAGGAGAAGCAGCAGGAGGATAATAAACCTATCAGAGATGCCAAGCAGTATATGAGAGAGAATTTCAAGGAAGCAGTATCCCTGGAGATTGTAAGTGATTATGTGGGATTTAATGCGACTTACTTCAGCTCATTGTTCAAGAAAGAAACGGGGAAGACCTTTTCCGAATATTTAACAGAGCTTCGTATGGAAAAGGCAAAGGAATTTCTGAAAGATACCAACTTAAGTGTTGCAGCTATTTGTGAGGAAGTAGGATATAGCGATAATAAGCATTTTACAAAAAGTTTTGCGAAATATACGAACTTGAAACCGAACGAATATAGAAAAATATATTCATGACCCATGAAAAATAGTGTAAAAAAGGTGTGATTATTATTGTGAATAGAGATAAGAAGTATCTGATCGAGAATATAAAACTTTGGTTTTTTTTATTATCTGTATTTCATGTGCTGGTTGCAGGTGCCATGCTGGTCATAGCGTTTCGGGTGGAGGGATTCCGTATCATTTTTATCCTTTGTCTGGTGATACAGGCTTTCCTTGCTTACTCAGGCTATCTATTAGTGTATAGAAAATATAAACAAATTGATAAAATGATTAAACTATATATGGAAGGATATTTAGTACATAATCTGCTTGAGGAAAGTGTGAATATCAGCCCCAATGTCAATAAGGCATTGCGTATGCTTGGAGAAGGCCTGAACAGAACGGAGGTTTTAAATATCTCTAAGAAGCAGGCTCAGTACCTTGCGCTTCAGAATCAAATTAATCCTCATTTTCTATATAATACTTTGGAGAGCATCCGAAGCGAGGCTCTTTGCAGCGGAATGGACGGGGTGGCATCCATGACGGAGGCACTTGCTACATTTTTCCGATATACGATATCGAATGTGGATAAGTTGGTGACATTGGAAGATGAACTCTCGAATATAGAGAACTATTACATTATTCAGCAGTACAGGTTCGGAGATAAGCTAAGTTTTAGCATAGAATATGACGAGGAAGAAGATGATTTATCCGCTTTGAATCTTTTTCTTCCCAAGCTGGTATTACAGCCGATTGTGGAGAATTCCATTTACCACGGAATAGAACCTAAGATAGGAAAAGGGAATCTGAGGATTCGTATAGACTGTACTTATGATCGTTTGATTATCCGAATATCGGATGATGGAATGGGGATACCGGGTGAAATCTTGGAGGAATTGAATAATAAGCTACTTACAAATTCCATGGAAGATCTAGTGGAAACGAAGCGGGAGAAAAAGGGCGGCATTGCCATTATTAATGTAAATAATCGAATTAAGCTATTATTCGGAGAAGAGTACGGTGTATATATTTATAGTACAAAGGGTGTCGGAACGGATGTAGAAATTACATTGCCGGTAATTACAGAGCAGGGATAGCTGTACTTGAAGATTTCAGGTTATGGGAAGGGTGTGTCTAGCGGTGAAGAAAGAAGTTTTGCGCATGGAAAATGTCATTACAGAAGGAAATGATATGACTAATCTGGATAACTTTAACTTGCATATTTTCCAGGGAGAGATCTTTGGATTAATAGGAATTAATGAGCATGGGAAGGAAAGGCTCATACAATTAATTCTCAGAAACACACCGATCAAGTTTGGAAGGATTTACTTTTCCGGTCTTCAGGTCAATAGCTACCGCCATACAGAAGAGAGCCAGAATAAGGTGTATTTATTGGGGCAAAACAGTAGATTGGTAGATAATCTTACGGTGACGGATAATATCTTCGTGCTTAGAAAAGGATTCAAAAAATACTGTATCAGTAAAAAGGTTCTGGCTAATCAGCTCATGCTCTTGTTGCAGGAGATAGAGGTTAAGGTGAATCCGAGGGCATTCGGTAAGGAATTGACAGAATATGAACGGTGTATTGTCGAAGTGCTGAAGGCTATTATTCAAGGAACTAAGTTAATTATAGTGGATGATATCAGCAATGTTCTGAGCACAAGGGATTTGGAGAACTTCAAGAATCTACTCGTTAAGGTGGCACATAGAGGATATACCGTTTTATACTTCGGCAACCACCATGAGGAGGTCTTCCCTTTCTGTCATAGAGCAGCTTTTATGGAAGACGGGAAGATCATAAAGGTCTTTGATAAGAAAGATATGAAGGAAGAAAACGTGATCCCTTATACGATTTCCTTTGAGGATAAGGATAAGAAGATACTGGAAGAGAACAGAGGAAATATTTATTTTCATAATATTTCCACAGAGAACTTGAGGCATCTGTCTTTCGGTGTGCGCCCGGGAGAATGCGTAGTATTGTACGATAAGAGCAAAAAGTCTCAGCAGGATATCATTTCTTGTATCTGCGGTGAAAAGGAATTGGAGAGCGGTTCCATAGAGTTGAATAGAGAAGTGATAGATAAGAAGAACCTTAGAAAGAAAAGTAAGGCCAACTTTGGTATTATCGGAGAACAGGCTATCGAAACGATGTTGTTTTATGATATGAGCTATATTGACAATCTGAGCTTTCTGTTAGACTTTAAAACCCCTCATGTAAGAATATCGGAGAATGTAAAAAGAAGTATTCAGAGAGAATACGTGAAGGAACTGGGTGAGGAAGTATATGTAACCGATATTAAGGCTCTGGATAAGAAATCTCTTTATAATATCGTTTACTACCGCATACATTTACTTAATCCTAAAGTGGTTTTTATCGTTCAGCCATTTACTAATGCCGATATGTACGTAAGAAGGCATATCATTCATTTGATCAGAACGCTTAAGAGAAAAGGAATTTCCGTTGTTATCCTAACCTTCACCATTTCGGACTCCTTGTTTGTAGCGGACAAGCTATTGTTGATGGAAGACGGAATGGTAAAGGAAGAGTATCTTCCGGATGCCTTTGGCAGTATTAAGATAAGTATATAAAAAGTTACAGTTCATGGTGAAGCTGTGAACTGTAACAAGAACAAAAGAATACCCCCCTTATTCCAAAGAAACACCCCTACAACCAATTTGTAGCGGGTGTTATACTTTTTATAACATGATACCAGGGTCAAAAGGTCATGTGTTTCATGCTTGCATGAAAAAATATGACTTTGGGACCCGCAAAACATGAGAAAGTAGCCCGAATAGGGCGGATTTCGAATGTTGTACCCTAACTTAAGTTAGGGTTGGGATTGTGAGAGCACAAAGTGCGTAGCAATCCGTAGGTATCATTGGGGGCAAAATACCTTTTGACCCCAATATAAGAACGTCGCATATAGATTGCGAAGGAAGGTGGAATAAATGGGAGAATATATCGTTGAAATAGACGGAGTAAGTAAATGTTTCCCGGGTGTATTGGCTCTGGATAATGTCAACTTCAACTTGAAGGAAGGGGAAGTACTGGCACTTCTTGGAGAAAACGGAGCCGGTAAATCTACCCTTATGAAAATCTTAAGCGGTGTCTATGAAAAGGATTCAGGAACCATAAGGATTCGAGGGGAGGAAGTGCATGATATGTCTCCCAAAAGAGCTCAGGAACTCGGAGTTGCCATTATACATCAGGAATTAAATATGTGCTCTCATTTAACGGTGGCAGAAAATATCTTCTTAGGAAGAGAGAAAACAAAATCCGGTATTCTTTCCGATAGGGAAATGGAGAAACAAGCTAAAAGCATATTGGATAAGTTGAATATGGATATCTCACCCGATACCGTAGTGGGAGATCTTGCGGTATCAAAGCAGCAGATGGTGGAAATAGCGAAAGCGCTCTCCACGGATGCTAAGATATTGATTATGGATGAGCCGACAAGTGCCCTTACATCCAAGGAAATTGATGATTTATTCCGTATTATCAAGCAATTGAAAGCGGAAGGATGTGCCATCGTATATATTTCACATAGGCTTGAGGAACTCCGGCATATTGTGGATAGAGTTACCATTCTAAGGGATGGGCAGTACATAACGAGTATGGATTTCGCGGATACGAATCTGGAAGAAATAATAGCCAATATGGTAGGGCGTGAAATTAAAGAGAAGTTCCCGAGAGTAGTTTGTGAACGGGGGAAAAAGATATTCGAAGTAAAAAATCTTAATGCAGGGAAGATGGTAAGAGATGTAAGCTTCGACTTGTATGAAGGGGAAATCGTAGGAATTGCAGGTTTGATGGGGGCCGGAAGAACAGAGACAACGAGGGCAATCTTCGGAGTGGATGTAAAAGAATCGGGAGAAATTATCCTGGATGGTAAAACGGTTGTAATTCATAAGCCGATGGATGCGATTAAAGCAGGCATTGTTCTTGCTCCGGAAGATAGGAAAAAGGATGGATTATGTACGAAGCTGAGTATAAAAGAGAACATTTCCCTTCCTAATCTGGACATTTTATGCGATAAGCTGGGAATCGTAAACCGGAAAAAAGAAAAAGCCATGACAATGAAAGCGGTCAATGACTTAAGGATAAAAACTCCTAATACAGAAATAAATGCAGGAAGCCTATCGGGAGGCAACCAGCAGAAAGTCGTTGTAGGAAAATGGCTTGCCAGAAATTCAAGAGTAGTTATTTTCGATGAGCCTACGAGGGGAATTGACGTAGCTGCCAAAGTAGAGATTTACAACTTGATGAATGAGTTAAAAAAGCAGGGGATCGGAGTATTATTTGTTTCATCAGAAATGCCTGAGGTTATGGGAATTTCCGATAGAATCATTATAATGTGTGATGGCAAGGTAACGGGAGAAATAAATACAGAAGACGCAACCCAAGACGCTATCCTGAAATATGCAACCAGCTTTGAGAAAAAGGTTGCAGCGCGAGCATAATGTGAAAGGAGAATAACTGTAAAGATGGAAAACAGGCAGAATTTTATGAAAAGGATAATAGCGGTAAGGGGGATGGGGCAAGTATTAACGGTAACAGTCGGTTTAATTATATTATGTATCGTATTCGGCATCTTGAATCCGACCTTTGCCTCATCTAAAAATATAGGAAATCTATTAAGGCAGATAGCACCGATTATCCTAATCGGTATCGGACAGTCCTATGTGCTGATTACGGGGAATATAGATCTTTCTATCGGTTCCGTAGTGGGAATGAGTTGTATGATCTCGGCTACCCTGATGACAAAAGGCATCAATCCATGGATTGCTGTTATCATAACGATTTTATGCTGTCTTATAGTAGGCGTTGTCAACGGACAGTTGGTCGCGAAATGTAAGTTGCCGCCTTTTATTGCCACACTCGGCACGATGACGATAGCGAGAGGTATCGCTCAAATAGTAAACAATAACTATAATACAGATTCTATTGGCGATGCGGCAAAAGGCTTTCGTGACTTTTTCTACTACGGAAAAACTTTAGGCCTGTATAATACCATCTGGATATCCATAATTTTGTGGCTTATTTTCAACTTCTTGCTTAGCAAGACCCGTACAGGACGGCATGTCTATGCCATCGGCAGTAATGTGGAAGCTTCTAAGCTGTCAGGGGTAAGCATCGTTGGAACTACAACGAAGGCATATATTGTAAGTGCATTTTGCGCCAGTGTAGTAGGCCTTATTATTTGTGCCACTTCAGGAATGGGTACGATGGATGCGGGAAATATGTATGAAATGTACGCGGTAGCGGCATCTGTTATCGGAGGTGTAAGTACTTTAGGAGGGCAGGGAATATTGCTGGGTACGGTTATTGGCGCGGCAATCTGGGGAGTTCTTCAGAACGGACTGCAATTCGCAGGAGCACCGGTAGCTATTAGGAACATAGTAATTGGTATTATCGTTGTTGTCTCGGTATTGCTCGATGTGGTTGTGAGAACAGGAAAGCCGAGAAAAAATAAAAAGGGATAAAAGCGATCGCTTTATCATACAAACCAAATATTCCATAAGGGAGGATTTTAAATGAAGAGAAAATTATGTAGCGTATTGTTAAGTGCTGTTCTTGCAGTATCCATGTTGGCGGGCTGCGGAAGTAAGGATGCGGCACCTGCGGCAGAGACAAGTACGGCACCGGCAAAGGAAGAGGTTGCAGAGGCACCTGCGAAGGAGGAAGTAGCAGAAGATACATCAGCAGAAACTTATAAAGTTTATTTGATTACGATGGACCAGATGGATCAGCATTGGGTAAACGTGGATACGGGATGTAAAGAAGCTGTGAAGGATTTTCCGAATGTGGAATACAAGTGGCTTGCTCCCGATGTGAAGGATGATGCGAAACAGATAGAATGTATTAACAATGCAGTAGCGGATAATGCAAATGCAATTCTTCTGGCAGCAAATGGACCGGATGCGGTTACGGCAGCATTAGAAGAAGCAGTGGCGGCAGGAGTAAAGATTATTTATGTGGATTCGGCAGCAGATTTCGAAGGTGAAGTAACGTTTGCCACAGACAATCAGGCAGCCGGCAAAACAGCAGGGGAAGAGATGTTAAAGGCATTCACGGATAAAGGAGTAACCTCCGGTAAAATCGGTATTGTCAATGTAAATGCTGCTACAGCATCCTGCGTAGCGCGCGAGACTGGTTTCCGTTCCGCTTTTGAAGGAACTGATTTCGAACTTCTCGAAACGCAGTATAGTGAAGGTGATGCGGCGAAATCGAAAGACATTGCGGCAAACTACATTACAAGTGGATGCGTAGGAATCTTCGGAGCGAATGAAGGTTCTACTACCGGAGTCGGCAATGCCATTCAGGAAGCAGGCGATGATGTAGTAGGCGTAGGCTTCGATAAATCAGATACTATTTTATCTTTAATCAAAAACGGTTACTTATTGGCGACTATGGCTCAGAACCCGGACGTAATGGGATATGAAGGTCTGAAGGCAGCAGTAGCAGTATTGGGAGGAGAAAGCTTCGGCGGAAAGGTTACAGATACAGGAGTTTCTGTTATTACGAAGGACGGTTTATAAATATTTGAAGTAGAGACAAAGCAAGGTAAAATGGATACGGGTTATCTCATAGGGGATAACCCGTATTTTCAATCAGATAATAAAGGATGACGTTCGAATGAAAATGCGAGGGAAAATTTTAACATTATCTATAGCACCGATAGTAATTACCAGTATATTTTCACTGCTTATCAGCCAGATGCAATTTTCCAAAGGTTTATATCAGGAGATTGAGGAAGGCTTAAGAATGGTCGCAATTTCCGCATCTAATCTCTATAGTACACAAGGATACGGAGATTATGCCTTGAAAGAAGACGGGAATGTCTGGAGGGGAATGAACTTTAATGTTTCGGATTCAGGCGTTTTGTTGGATAGCTTAAAAGAAAAAACGGGGATAGATATTATATTTTATTTTGGAGATGAGCCGATTGTTACGTCTATGAAAGATAAAGAAGAAAACAGGCTTGCTCATTTTGTAAATATAGATCAAATAACTGCCCGGGTCAACGAGAATGGGGAAGAAATATTTGCAGAGAAAGTCGACATTGAAGGAAGACAATATCATGCATATGCGATACCGATTATGCAGCCGGAATCAGGGGCGGCCGCGGGCACTTTAATAGCGGTACGCGATATGGAACGTATGCAGGTTCTTATGCGCACGACTATCTATACGAATATAGGAATGCTGACAGCGATTCTCGCTATTTTCTGTTTTATTTCTATTCTATTTGTAAGATCTACATTAAAGAATCTGACAAAAGCCAGAGACTGCCTGAATGGATTATCTAAAGGAGAGCTGGAAATGAAGACAGCTCTTATAGGGAATAGAAAAGATGAAATAGGAGATTTGTCCAACGATACGCAGCGGTTGCAGGAGAAATTGAAGGAAGTGATATCCTCGATTAAAGAGAAAGCAAATATTTTACATAAGGTATCCGATGAAATGCAGGGAATTTCCGATGTAACGAAGCATACGGCCAATGAAATGCTCTCTTCCAGTCAGAATATCCGGAAATCTGCCAATATACAGGCAGAAACGATGAAAAGTGTAGATGAGAATATGCATACTATGAATCAATATATCGATAGGTCGTTGCAAAGCATAGAGGTAATTAGGAAAATGTCGGAAAGAAATTTTGATTTGGGAAAAGAAACGAGGGTAATTTTGAGTGAATTGGAAGATATAACGAGGAATTCCATGGGTTATATAAATACTATCTCCAAGCAAACAAATGTTACGAATCGTTCGGCTCAAGAGATTAAAGAAGCGACAACATTAATTACTAATATTTCGGAAGAAACGAATCTATTGTCGTTAAATGCGAGCATAGAAGCGGCAAGAGCAGGCGAATTGGGCAAGGGATTCGCAGTCGTGGCGGGACAGATTAAATCTTTAGCGGATCAGTCCACTATATCAGCAAAAAAGATAGAGCAAATTGTTACGAATCTGCTTAAAGAAACAGGGACTTCGGTACAGGTGATGGGAGATGTGAACTATGCCATGGAAGAGCAGGTAAGGGGTGTGAACAACACGAAGACTATTTTTGATAACCTGGAAGAAAATATCACAGTTTTATCACAAAATGTAAAAGCCCTGGCGAGTGATATTTCCCAGATAAATAGTACAAAAGAGTATCTCGGCAACCATATGGGACTTCTGCTGGAAGAATCGGATAAGAATTCCATTTATTCAGAAAATACACTGGAAATATCTATTCATGCAACCGATTCAGTCAATCAGATGGTCGGATTGACAAAAGAAATATTCAGACTTTCTCAAGAGCTCACTAATAACATATCATATTTTCACTGAATGGAGGACAAAGAAGATGAAGAGATCGGAAATTAATAAAAGTATCAGATATATGGAGGCGTTGATTGCAGAGCATGGTTTCAAACTCCCGCCCTTTTGCAATTGGACACCGGAAGAATGGGAAGATAAAGGGGAAGAGTACGATGAAATCAGAGACAATATGCTAGGTTGGGATATTACGGATTATGGGTTGGGAAACTGGGAAGAGCTGGGATTTGCTTTAATCACCTTGAGAAATGGAAACCAAAGAAATGAGAAATATAAAAAGGTGTATGCCGAGAAGTTATTGATGCTAAAAGAGGGACAGCATTCTCCGATGCATTTTCATTGGACAAAAAGCGAAGATATTATTAATCGGGGAGGAGGAACTTTAGTGATACATGTATATAATGACAAAGGAGATGGTACCTTTGACGATAGCGATGTATTGGTGAACTCCGATGGAAGATCTTATTATGTTAAAGCGGGAACAGGAGTAGAGCTTAAGCCCGGAGAAAGCATTACTTTATGGCCCCATCAATACCATGATTTCGATGTTAAAGAAGGTACAGGAGATGTTCTTATCGGAGAAGTATCCATGTGTAACGATGATACTACAGATAACCGTTTCTATGAGGAAATGGGAAGATTTCCGACTATTGAAGAGGATGAGCCGCCTTACAGACTTCTTTGTACTGAATATCCGAAGGCAAAATAATAAAAATCATAGCTTAAGGTTAGCGGTGCAGATAGAAGCTAGCGTAAAGTTTTTGTAGGATATTAATTGAATAAAAAGAGAACGCCTCTTTGTGTTATGATTTTAACGACTAAGAAAAAATCGGACACAAAGGAAGGTGCTCTCTATGATTAAAAGTATACAACAGTTTGAAGAAAATGGGGCAAAAAATTTAACAGGAGTTCTGGAAAAGTTTTTGAAAGATCCTCAACAACAAGCAGAGTTTATCTATGGAATTACAGATAGTGTAGTACAGTTAGGACTGGACATGATTGCGGAGACTTTTGAAAGTATGGATGAAGAACTGAGAAACAGCGGATACAGAAGGAGAAACTGGGTCATAAGCAGACGAGATGAAACATCCCTGATTACCAGCCTTGGAACTGTGAGATATTGCAAGACACTGTTTAAGAACAAGAAGACTGGAGCCTGTGAATATCTGCTAGATCGGATCATGGGATTAGAAAGCCATGTAAGGATGACAGAAGATGCACAGGCGCAGATGCTTGAGGAAGCGGTCGACAGTAGCTATCGCAAAGGAGGAATCAGAGCCAGTCTTTCCGAAAAAGTCAGCAAACAGACAGTAAAAAATAAGATACATGATCTGAAATTTCATACAAAACCAGAAAAAATAGAGAATAAAAAACAGGTTTCCTATCTTTATATTGATGCAGATGAAGATCATGTGTCATTGCAGTATCTCGAGAAAAAGGGAGATATCACGAAACCTCGAAGCAACACCAGTATGCCTAAAATAGCCTATGTATATGAAGGTGCGGAATCAGAAGCGCCTAAAAGCGAAAGGTTTAAGCTGATCAATCCGAAGTACTTTGGGGGCATATATGAGGGAAGCAAAGGAGTAGAACAGTTCTGGCGAGAGATTTATGAGTATATCAGCGCCACCTATGACATGGATGCCATAAAACAGATTTATATTAATGGAGATGGTGCAGCCTGGATAAAAAGCGGACGTAAATTTATAGCCGGATCAACCTTCGTACTGGATAAATTCCATATGCAGAAATATATCACAGCAGCAACTTCGCATTTAATGGATTCGTCAGAGGATGCAAGAAGTGAACTGTATGGTGCCATACACAAGAGAGCGAAATGGATGGCATCCGAGACCTTTGAAAAAATCCTGAATATAACAGAAAACGAAGCACAAAGGAAAAAGGTAGAAAGTAGTATGGCTTATATCCTAGGGCATTGGGATGGGATCATGCAGGGTTTGAGAAATAAAGAAACACAAGTGGGATGCAGTGCAGAAGGACATGTGAGCCATATCTACGCAGACAGGATGAGTTCCAGACCATTAGGGTGGAGTAAGCATGGAGTTCACCAAATGGCAAAGCTAAGGATTTATAAAGCAAACAAAGGAAATATGTTGGAGTTGGTGAGAATGCAAAAGCAGGAGTTGCCCATGGCAGTGGGTACAGAAGAAAGAATCTATTTAAGCAGCGAGATGTTTCGATCGGAAAGCAAGCGACTGACAGAGGAACAACGCTATGTAGAAAGGATAACTCATAGCATTCCCTTTCCAGAAGTGAAAAAGATAGCTTATTTTAAAAACCACATTTGGGGATTGTAAAAAGAATAGAAAGTAGGTATATTGTGAAAAGAGGTTAAATCTAAAACACATCAAGGGGATTCTCTACCCAATTAAATCCTACAGTAAATTTACGCTATCCAGATAGAATAAGGGTTTGTAATCCCGGAGGAAAAATGCTAAAATAAAAGTGAAACAATAAGGAAAAGGAGTGCCCACCCTGTCGGCAAACAGGATGGGCGTGTCTTTGCAAAAAGCATGGGGAGTAGACAGTATGGTAGAAAAGAAGGGTATTACCGGGAGTACGATTAAGTTAATTGCAATTATTGCTATGTTCATCGATCATATAGGTGCAGTTATATTGGAAAAGGAAATGATGAATCGAGGAGCAGGAATGATGGGGGATGTGGATGCTATGCTGGCGTCCATGGAACAAAATGCAATGCTTTATGGAGTCGATACGGTGTTTCGCCTTATAGGAAGAATTGGATTTCCGATTTTTTGCTTTCTATTAATAGAGGGATTCATGCATACCCGTAATATGAAAAAGTATGCGGGAAGATTATTTTTATTTGCACTTATTTCGGAGATACCTTTTAACTTGGCATTTAGTGGGAAATTCATCTACACGGGATACCAGAATGTATTTTTTACGTTGCTGGCAGGTCTGCTTGTGATGATGGGCTTCCGGTTGATAGAAGAGAAACAGAATCTGCACAAAGCTCTCAGTGTGCTGTTACATCTCTTGATTCTGGCTGCAGGAATGGCAGCGGCAGAGTTTATGAATACCGATTATAGTGCTTTCGGTGTACTTACCATAGCGGTTATGTATTATTTCCGTAATAAGAAGACTCTGTCGGCGGTAATGGGATGCGCCACGCTAACTGTAATGTCTTTGGCAGAGATTACTGCCTTTTTTGCAGTGATTCCGATTAGTAGATATAATGGACAGAGAGGATGGAATATCAAATGGCTCTTCTATGCATTTTATCCTGCACATATCCTGCTTTTATACTTGATATCTTGTGCGCTCGGAATCAGCCAGCTTCCGTTCTGAAGATAAAGAAATTAAAAAACAGAATAGGTTTAGCCTTTTTTAATGGAAATTTGTGAATCCTTTTATTGTATTTTGGTGCATAATCTTTAATAATGAATAGTAGTAACTATTCAACAGGCCGCGCATTTACTGTGGGGACCGTAAGAATAAAAAGTACAGTGTTTATAGATGGGAGTAACGATTGTGAAAGAAAAATTAATACGTTTTATGCAGGGGAGATACGGTGTGTACGGTCCTGATTCCTTGAACAGATTTCTATTAGCGAGTACCATGATAATTATGGTAATTTCTATTTTTACAAAAGGAAATATCTTATTTGGAGTAGCTATAGCTGTACTGATTTATTCCTATTTTCGCATACTTTCTAGAAATTACACGAAACGTTATGCAGAAAATCAATTTTTTCTAAGGCATACGGAAGGGATTCGTAAGTTTCTTGCATTGCAAAAAAATAAGCTGAATCAAAGTAGGACACATCATATTTATAAGTGTCCTAATTGCAAGCAGAAAATTAGAATCCCAAAGGGCAAAGGTAAAATTGCGGTCCGGTGTCCGAAGTGTAGCACGGAATTTGTTAAAAGGAGTTAAGTGCCGTTAATTCATCCAACTTTTTGCATAATTGATTGCATAGCCGTACAGAACAGGAGCATTTCTTACCATTATTAAAATAAACGGTATAATTCTTCTTATCGACTCTGGAAATATGATGACAGTTCACAATGTAAGATTTGTGACATGTCATAAACCGATAATCGAGTTTAGACTTGATTTCGGTCAGAGAAGATGAGAATTCCAGTATTTCATATTGCTTGTGCAGCCGTATCCGGTGAGATTGGGCGGATGGTTCAATGTAATAAATTTCATCATAAGGTATGATCAACAGCTTGCATTCCATACGGATGGTAAGTACATCCGTTACAGGATTCTTAGGCACTTGATATTTTTCGTAAACATTTTGCAGGCAGTCTGCTATTTGGTCTCTGAAATCGGGGGAATCTTTTATAATGAAGCCAAGCGGTTCTACCTTATATTTAAAGGTATGAACAGCCATTTCATCGTGTGTGGTAATAAAGATAATAAAGCTTCTCGGATCATATTTTCTGATTTCCACAGCGAGTTCGATTCCGTTCATATGGCTCTTTAAATCGATGTCCAGGAAATAAACGGCATTCTCAGGCTTAGTTTTATTTATTAATTTCAGAAATTTATCAGGACTGTCAGCGGCAGCCTTTATTCCCATATCCCATTCATGGATAAGGATAGCGTTATTAATTAATTTCCCCCAATTTTCTAACTGTAATTTATCATCTTCGCATAAGTAAATGGGAATCAACTCGAAGTTACCTCTCTCATATCGTATTGTGTACATATCTCTAGTGTCTGTGTAAAAATATGATAGTTATAATTCGTAGAATGTATTATATTATTGTATTTGTTCAATATTTTTCTTACGCTGTAAAGTCCAAGGCCGGTATGGCCTTTTTTAGATGTTATATCTTTCTTATAAATATTATCCAGATCGATATTTATATCGGGAGTGGAGTTCGATATTACGATAGTTATGGATTCCTCGCTATTAATAACAAGGACGACTAGATTCTTATCCTCGGATATTCTGGCTGCCTCTATAGCATTATCCATGAAGATACCTATGATTCTGGATAAATCGAGCATATCCATGGATATAGAGTTAATTTCCTCCTGAATTTCCAAAGTAATATCTAATTGTTGATTCATAGCGGAAATTAGCTTGGCATATAAAATACCCTTCAATTCCAGAATTCTAATATTACTTAACTTGCCAATGGTGGCATCTTTGTTCGTAAGCTGCTTACTGCTGGGAAGAATCTTAGTTCTGAATAGAATCTTCAAGTTATGGATATCATCATTATCTATACAATACTGCATGGTGGAGAGAAGGTTAATATAATCATGTTTAAAGATTCGCATATCCTGGTATAAATCTTCAATTTTCTCCATATATTCTTCCAGAGCTTGCTTTTCCTGATTGAGAGATTGCAGTTTCTGATTCTTATACATAATGCGAAGGGAGAAGAGAAAAATAATTAAGGTAATAATAAAGAAAGCGCTAAAAAGTATTGTATTAAAGTAAATCACCTTTGCAGGATATCCTTCTCGTTCTCCCTGAATGATATTGTAGGTGAAAACAAATGCACAAATGGCAATCTCCGCGGCAAGCAGAAGCAGCATTTCCTTAGAAAATATCACTTTTTGCTCCGTATATAGGAGTCTTAAATATTTTCCTAAAAAAAACGAAATAATACATGTGATGATTGAATAAATAATTACAAAGGTAAAAAGATAAGAATCTCGTGAATATAAATCAGCAACTGTAAATTGAAATAGGTTTAAAAAAGCAATTAATATATAATTTATAAATATGGAAAGTAAATATCCTGACAAAGCAAAGAGAGGGTTGATAATATAATGCTTATTGGAAGCAGCAATAATGAGAAGGGCCCCGCCGATTGTAAAGATAATAATATTTTGTCCCAACTGTGGTCCGAAAAAAAGTTGACATAATAAAATGTAGAAATAGATAAATACTTTATTAATTAGACGGAGGGGAACTATAAGGAGGTTAGTCATCGCGGCTACAAATACCAATGAATTAAGCAATGAGATTAGAATAAATGACAGATTAACGTTCATAAAATATTCCCCCTAAATGATAAAATCTTTATAAATTCAATAGATTTTAATGTATTCATCATATCATTTTCATATAATTCAGTAAAGACATATTACTAGAAAACGGAAAATACGACGTAAAACGCAAAAAACAGGACGTTTGTTACCAAATTGCACCATAACTTTGAAAATGAATTATAATATATCACAGATACTAAGATACCTTGTATACAACTGAGAAAGGGGTTATGAGCATGAAAGAAAGAACAGAAAAGGTAATAGCAAACAAGATTATGGATTTAGCATGTAACACGGCAAAGAACACGGTTGGAAAGAGTGTACCACTTTTAGCTCACGAAGTAAAAATGCCGGAAAGTGTAAGACAAGAGTTTTTGAATAAGGAAATAGATAAATAATAGGCAAAAAGACAAGAGTCTTTTTCATGTTAGGGGTTGAGATAAATGGAATCTGCAATATTGCAGATTCCATTTTTGGATTTATAGAAATTTGGAAACTGTTCAATAGGTCTACCCATTTACTGTGCTATTAGCTATGATGAATATTAAGTAGAGAATTCACCCGTATCTATACGAATTCAACAACAGCCCTCGTAGATGGTGAGTTGTTTATCTTTATTGGAAGTGGTAGAATATTTTGAGGTATTCTAAGTTCTGCGAGAACCTTTTCCGCACAGTTTAATGTAGGTGAAGGTACAAAGATGGATGTCATTTCCGCGGTAGTGCTCGGTGGAACGAGGACGACAGCCATGTTTGTTGGCTATATTAAAAAGCAGAGAGAGTGAGAAACAGAAAGGAAGCGTTATGTCAGTAATATTAGGAATTGATCTTGGTACCTCCAGTGTGAAAGCAATGCTTCTTGATTGTGAGAATAAGGAGACGGCAGTCGAGACGCAAAAGTATGAGGTGGATATTCCGCAAATGAACTATGCGGAGCAGTCGCCGGAAGTATGGTGGAATGCGGCTAAGGCTATACTTAACAGGTTAAAAGATAAGTATCCGGACAGCTTCGCACGAATTGCAGCGATAGGCTTTTCCGGGCAGATGCACGGTCTGGTACTTACCGATAAAGAAGGAAAACCATTACGTCCTGCAATATTGTGGCTGGACCAACGTTCTCGTGAGGAACTTTCTCTCATACAGCAGAATATGAGCACAGAAGAGATGGGGACAGTTTTTTGCAACCGTGTATTTACAGGTTTCGCTTTTCCTTCTCTTCTATGGGTAAAGGAAAATGAAAAAGAGATATTCGAGAAAATAGGACATGTAATGTTACCTAAGGATTATATTCGAATGAAAATAACCGGGAATATCGGTACGGAGATGTCGGATGCCTCCTCTACTGCTATTTTCAATACGCCGAAGAGAGAATGGGCATGGGATATGATCGATCGATTCGGATTTCCCAGAGATATTTTTCCGGAATGTAACGAAGCGGATGAAATTGCCGGATATGTAACGAAGCAGTGCGCGGAAGAAACCGGCTTAAAAGAAGGGATACCTGTAGTATATGGTGCAGGTGATCAGCCGGCACAGAGCATAGGAAACGGGTGCTTTCGTCCGGGTACCATTATTTCCAATATTGGAACAGGAGGCCAGATATCTACTTACATAGATAAACCGATATACGATAAGGAGCTACGTACCCATACATTTTGCCACGGAATTCAAAAGGGTTACACGATAATGGGGGCAACACTTTGCAGCGGTATGTCGTTAAACTGGCTGAAAAATAAGGTATTAGAAGTAGAAAACTTCAAAGAACTCAGTAAAATGGCAGGAGAGGCGGAAGCGGGGAGTAAGGGGCTTATATACCTTCCCTATCTGACAGGTGAGAGAACACCTCACATGAATCCTTCTGCGAAAGGAATGTTCTTCGGTATTACATTATCCCACGACCGGAAATACTTTGTCAGGTCGGTATTAGAAGGTGTTACCTTTAGCTTAAAAGATTCTCTGACAATTTTTGATGAGCTGGGAATAAGCGGGGATACTATTATTGCTTCCGGCGGAGGAGCCTCCAGTGATGAATGGCTTCAGATACAGGCTGATATCTTTGAGAAAAGGGTAACGGTATGTGAAGTAGGTGAACAGGCTTGCCTGGGTGCATGTATCATGGCCGGTGTGGGAACCGGAATATTTCAAAGTGTCGAGGAAGCATGTGAACGCTTCGTAAGCTTCAGGGATAAGGTATATGAACCCAATAGGGAGAATGCGAAGATATATCGTGAGCTATACGAGAAATACGGGAAGCTTTACAAGCAGAATGAAGCTTTCATGAACTAATATTGCGTATTTACTATAAATGATAAATCCGATTGCAGGATTATTGACAACAAATTAGTTAAACGGTCAATAATTTGGTAATCGGATTTTTCCATTTTTATAGAAGACATGAATGTGAAATTCGGTTAACATTGAAAGCTTATAAGGTCTATGATAGACTATAAGAATGAATAGGAATATAGTAAGAGAAGAAACGGAAGGCACTGAAATGGAAGGTATAAAATTATCGTCAGAGTTTAATTTATCGGCGTTGGATTCTGCGCTCACTATGGTTTTAAATATTAACTTAGGAAGAGATATTCGTTCTAAGGAGTTGAAGAAAATAGCGTCTTACGCCGGAGGACTTATTCACCTTACTGATTCCCGTAAGAAGCAGCTTAAGGCTGTAATAGAGGCTTTTTTTCATGAGTTAGGACAAGAGGCTATCAACGAAGAATGCATTTGCGGATATCATAGAATTTTAAAGGAGATATTGAGTATCAATCGTAGTCTGAGGGGCCTGAAATGTGTCATTTACGGTGATAATTGGCTGGCAGAAGATATCAAAGAGAAACTAAGGAAGAACTATTGTGTATTCGATTGGCATGCATTGCATCCTGCATATATGAATGAATATGATTTGTACATACTTTGCGATGAGCCGCTGAAAATATATGATCTTCCTGCGATAGAATCAAAAGAGAAAATGATTAAGGTATGGGATTACTTAAAGTATAAATATGTGGTTTATCCCTCCTTTTATGAAGTATATATGGATTTCAAAAGGAAGCGTGATGAGAAGGTAAAGTGCATCATAACCGGGGGCACCAATGTTAGAAATGCGATAAGCAGTAAACTACTGCATACGAAGTCGATCTCGCTGGCGAACACAGCACAGGATATTTTCTATGATTTCGAAATGTTCTGTCATGCGCTTGAGGTACTGCCGAATATTAAATATGCGATTGTCGGTTTGGCTCCATATTCGCTTCGGTACGATGCTTCTAAGTCTAAGGTAGAATGGAGACGCTGCCTTGCTTATTATCCCATTGTGAAAACAATGCATAACTGCGAGGATGCAGATCATTTTATTGATTTATATGAATCTGAGGAGCAGAAGATTATGCAGTATTTTGATGAAGCGGATATGGATAGATGGTATGAAGTCTTTGAGAAAGGTGCGAAGGCTGAGAACGAAGAAGGAATGGATATTTTCGATGAAGCAACATGCCCGAAAGAGATGCTGAGTATGAATCAGAGAGAAATCAGTGAATTATACAATAGGCCTTTTATGGATATTGTATTGGAAAATAAGGTGTTGCTCGAAGGATATGCCCGTTTTTGTCAGGGGAAGGGAATCAAAGTAATCTTCTTCCTTCCGCCATATACAAAATGGTATAAAGAGCATATGCAGCAGTCTTACTATGAGGAGCTGACTGCATTCGTGAAGGAGCTATGCCAAAAATATGAAGCAGAAGTTGTGGATATGCTGCAGGTGGAACTTCCGGATTGCTGCTTCGCCGATTACGCCAATGTGAATCACCTCGGCGCAGTAAAGGCAGCAAGCTGCATTAACGAGGTAATTAATCATTGATAAAGGTAATTACATAGGGATACCTATCACTGCTTCCCATAAGAAATCCCAGATGGCATTGGAAATAAAGGGAGCCAAAAGGAATGTGATGGACCACGGTGTGAAAAAGTAAATATAAACTTCCCATCGTGCCAGGTTCTGATGAAGCCTATCGTTCGCATCTAAGCACATACGCCCCATAAAGCGCATATCTTTCACTTGAAGGAAGATAAAATATCCCGTTAGTGCTCCCAGGACATTCATAATGATATCGGTAATATCTGTTGTTGCCGTAGTGGCAAGGCAGAATATCTGTGATACCTCAATGAGAATGGAAAAGATAACAGCATAGGTGATCGTCTCTTTCGCCGGCTGAAATTGCTTCCATAAGGTGGGGAGCAGTAATCCGATAGGGATGAATACCAGAAAACTCTGAATATAATGTTCCAGTGTATAGGTAAAGTTATAAAAAGGAATTAGGTTAAATGCCGGGTAAAAATTGAGCTGATATAGGGATGGTGTATCCGTTGCCATTAAAATTACGCAGATAGCAAGGGAATAGATATAGAGCCCAAACTGATGACGCTTGGGTAGCTTATACTTCCAAAAAAATATTTGGAGTATAATAAGCAAAGGAATAGCTCCTATATATGCAGAAAATGTGTTAACAGCTAAAATCGTAAAATCAGACATAATTCTCCTCCTAGAGATAGGGTTACAGCCTAGTATAATACAAATGTGTGAATTTTTCATCAAAAAGTTTTAAAATTTATGTAAGTGGTGATATTTGTTATCATTATACACTTTTTTTTATAAATCACAATTTGAAATATTGAAAAAGCTTTAATTATTTATAAAGTTCACATAATGTTCTTTATCATATGCGTTAGAGGAAGAAAAGTCGAAAGGATCAGGGTATAAAAATGAAAGCAAGTATACTGTTATATAACTTTCAGGACAAGTCTCGCAAAGAGCAATTAAAAAGAATGTTATTAGTTCAACATTTGGCAATAAAGGAAATTGCGAAGGAGGACTATTTAGATCCCATTGGTTTCCATGCCGGGGCAGAAGGTATCGAGCCTTCTGAGAATAAGTATGAGGGAGAAGAATTAGACGGAGAAATGATGATTTTCGCCGGAATGACAGGAGAGCAGGTAGATAGCGTTCTTATGGGATTTCGTAAGCATAAGCTGCCAAGAGTTAATTATAAGGCGGTTCTTACGCCGACGAATCAATTTTGGAATGCGGTAGAGCTATTCGAGGAATTGAAAAGAGAGCACGAGGCCTTTCACAAAAAATAGATTTTTGCAGTCTTTTGCCGAAAAATAGCAATGGTGGAAGAAAGAGGATGATTACTAAGACTTTCCTTTTCAAATACTAAATATGAACTTATGTCGAAAGTCGTGAGACTTGAAAAGGCATGGTGATAAGAGTGATTAAAATGTATTTGAAAGGGGGCAAAAATATGGATAATCAGCAGCTTCCAATAGGTCTTGGACTATCTCTTGCTATGAATCAGGGAGCGATGGATAGGTTCGCGAAGATGACTGAGGCAGAGAAGGAACAGACAATAGCAAGAAGTAAGAAAGTAAAGTCGAAAAGAGAAATGGACCGAATCGTTAATTCGTTAGCGGAAGGGGATGACGGAGCATTTAGAAGTCTTTTGGACGGATCAGATTTTTTCTAAGAAAAAGTAAGAGGTTCCTTTGAATGCCATGGCATCAAGGAACCTCTAAAATTTTTATATTGTAATTGTTCAGTACCCTCGCAGTTACTTTATATTTTTCTATTATAGTATTTGTTGAAGATTAAGTAAGCCAGGCAATAAATAGTAACGACCCACCAAAAACAGTAGAAAATAGTACGGCTGAAAAACCCGGCAATTAGCAAAACTGCGTAAGAGAGAAGTAAAACAGTAAACGTGGCTGATTGCATAGCCTTACCGGCAATGATTTGGTTACGTTCATCCTGTGTTTTCAGGCGCTCTTTTTTTAAGAGACCTTCATCTTTTAAGACTTTTTTATAATTCATTATCTTTTTAACAGCGATGATAATAATACCCGTACCCAATCCTGTATACAGCCCATCCAGCCATGAATTCTCGCCGATGCGCCAGAAAAACTCATTACATAAGGCAACGGACAAAGTGATAGCACCGAGGGCAATCAGCCAATAGAAAATACGGATTCTCTTCTTCAGGACTTTGGAAAATTCTTCATTCGTCTTTACATTCTTATCAGATAGATTAAGTAAACATATCATAGGTTTTCATCCTCCTTATCAAAAATAAACATTTCTTCAATAGATACATTAAAATATTGTGCGATTTTGTGAGCGAGAACGAGAGAAGCATTATATTTGCCGCTTTCCAAAGAGATAATAGTCTGTCTCGTCACATCTACGGCGTCCGCTAATTCGCTTTGAGTTACTTTGTAGGTCTTCCTCATTTCTTGTATTTTATTTTGCAAAAAACCCCTTCCTTTCTTGAAGTATAGTTTGCTTTACATTTATAGTATAGTTCGCTTTACATAATATGTCAAGCGCATTTTACATTTTGCTTTATATGTACTACTTATATATGAAAAATGCTGGTCTGCCTTACTAATATTCCTTGCGCGGTCTACCCGACACCTTAGTAATTAATTTCTGCAACATAGAAAAATATAATTGAAATACAGACTTAAACTTCATATAGTAGATATATAAAGTATCGATACCTTGGCCGCAAGCGACCAGGTATGTTTTATGCACACTCACGTTGTTTGGTGCAGTATAATATTGCAAAATATTATACTTTTATATCATGATGCCGGGGTCAAAAGGTTGTACATTACGAAGCAGGAGGTGCCCATTGAAAATACGGATAAACGAAGTGCCGGAACAGGAGGATGTGGAAGTTATCATCAACTGTAAGAAAGTGGATGAAGAAATTATGAGGATCATTACAATGCTGCGCGTATACGACAAGAAGCTGACGGGCATAAAGGGTGATCAGACCTACCTGCTGGATGCTGCTAAAATCTTCTATATTGATACTGTGGATAAAAAGACCTTTTTATACACAGAAAATGAAGTGTATGAGACACCCTTAAGATTGTATGAGCTGGAAGAGCAGCTCGATACCGCGGGGTTCTTTCGTGCAGGCAAGTCTGTCTTAATTAACTTCAATGAAATAAAAGCACTTAAGTCAGATTTCAATGGGAGGATACTGGTGACGATGAATAATGGGGAGAAACTTATGGTATCCAGACAGTATGCGGTAACGATAAAGGAAAAGCTGGATATTGTCTAAAGAGTGCGAAAGAATAACGGGGATATAGGAAGGAGCATGTGAAATGGAAAGGAAAGATAATATTATGAATCGGTCTGGTTTTATCGCACAGACATTTATTATATTTGGCATAACGATATTAGTGATTATGGGAATTGCCCTGACGATAGGGGAGGAAGATATGAGGTTTTCCACATTATTTAGGCTGGGGAATCAAGGAATTGCTTTTCGTACTTTATCGGAGCTTCTATTATCCTCTGTCTGTATTTCTGCCATCGAGAGAATCTTTTACAAGGAAAAATATTTCGGCAGTTTATCCTACTTGATGCGTACCATTCTTATGTTGCTTTGTGTGACGGCATTGATGATAGTGTTCATTTTATATTTCGGATGGTTTCCGGCATATTCGTGGCAGGGGTGGTTGGGCTTCTTCCTATCCTTTAGCATTTGCTTCGGAGCTAGTACCGCAGTTATGGTAATAAAAACAAAGTGGGAAAGTAAAATATATGAGCAACGGTTGGAGGAATATAAGAAGCGGCAAAAAAGTGAGATATCGGGAAAGAAGAGATGAAATAATATGAAAGTGATAAAACTTGAAAATATTGATAAGTGCTTTGGTGAAAAGAAGGTTTTAATTTCTGTTAATTTAGATGTAGAGAAGCAGGAGATATTTGGCCTGCTGGGACCTTCGGGGGCGGGGAAGACGACCCTCATTAAGATACTGACCGGGCAGCTTCCGGCGTCTGCGGGAAAAGCGTATGTGTTCGGGGAGAACAGTGAAAGGTTAAAGGAGAACAGCTACAGAGAAATAGGGATGGTAATGGACAACAGCGGCATTTATGAACGATTAAGCTGCTATGATAATTTGAAGTTATTTTCTTCTATTTATAAAATAGATAAGAGAAGGATAAAAGAAGTTCTTACGGCGGTTGGGTTAGGCGGTGAGAAGAAGACATCAGCGGGCAAGCTGTCGAAGGGGATGCGTCAAAGGCTGATATTGGCCAGATCCATCCTGCATAGGCCGAAGCTTTTATTCCTGGACGAACCTACGAGCGGCCTTGATCCTGCGACGACTAAGACAATTCATGAACTTTTATTCCGATTGAGGGAAGAGGGAACGACTATCTTTTTAACGACTCATAATATGGAAGAAGCGGCGAAGATGTGTGATAACATTGCCCTTTTACATGAGGGAAATATTATAGAATACGGGGAACCGGAAGAATTGTGCAGGAGATATAATTCGGAGAACCAGATCAGGATATTTATGAAAAATAATCAGATGATAAATATAATAAACAGCCCTGAAAGTGCAGGAAAAATAGAGCAGATGTTTCGTCAGGGTGATATAGTCTCGATCCATTCCTCTGAACCGGATCTGGAACAAGTATTTCTCAGGTTAACAGGAAGGGGGCTGGAGGAATGAATATTCGTATATCACATATAGGGGCAGTTTTCTCAAAGCAATGTAAGGATATTTTGAAAAATACACAAGTGTTAGTGCTCTTCTTCGTGTATCCCTTGGTAGCACTTGTTCTGACAACATCTGTGGGACAGCAGCTGGGAGAGACTGATTTCTTTATATCGATTTTCGCAACTATGCATGCAGTATTTACACCGGTAGTAGTAACGGCTTCCATAATATCAGAGGAAAAAGAAAAGAATACGCTTCGGGTATTGATAATGTCAGGAATACGCCCTGTGGAATATCTGGCGAGTATCGGTGGCTTCGTATTCTTCTGCACTATGCTCACGGGAAGCAGCTACCTTACAATGGGCAATTATAATGTGAAGACCGGGGCAGAGTTTATGCTATGCATGAGTATCGGCTGTATATGCTCCATAGTGTTAGGCCTTGCTATCGGAGGATTTGCTAAGAATTCAATGAGCGCCAATGCAATTGCAGTTCCTATCAGTATGGTAATTTCTTTCCTCCCAATGATTGCTTATTTTAACGAGAAGATAGGAAAGGTTTCGAAATACATTTATGGGCAGCAAATAGGGAATTTTATACAGAATTCCTCCAGTTATCACCTGACTTGGGAAACGGTGCTGGTAGTTTCGCTAAACTTTCTTCTTTTCTTAATTACATTCATTATTGTTTTCCGATATAATCGTATGGAAGATTAATAAAAGTTCTCCGGTTCTTATAGGGCCGGAGGATTTTTTTCTATAGGAAAATAAAAAGAGAAAAATAATTTTAGAAAGTGTAACAAATCAGACAGATTATTTGTCTATTATAATAAAGAATGATAAAGTAATAATTAGTAAAAAGAGATAGAACGGCTTTCGTCGATGAAATAGAAAAAAACTTTTAAGTTAAAGAAGGTGATAGAATTTGCTCATAGAAGATGTGGGGGCCTTATACAAAAATTATTATAAGGATTTATACAGATATATTTATTTTATGACTTTTAATAATCATGATACGGAAGATATACTGCAGAACGTATTTATAAAAGTAATGAGGGGAAAAGATTGCTTTCGGGGAGATAGCCACATTAAAACATGGATATTTTCTATCGCTCATAACGAATGTATTAATTATTTAAATAGGAAGAGGAAGATAATACATATTGAGAATTTAGATGTTTCTATCATATGTGCAAATAATAATATAGAAGAGAAAATATTAAATAGAGAAGCTGTAGACATTGTAATGGGCTTTATACAATCATGTGAGGAGCCTGTAAGAAGTTTGTTAATATTACGTTTGATAGAAGAAAAGTCATTTATGGAAATAGGGAATATTATCAACAGATCCGATACGTGGTGCCGTGTTACATTCTTCAGGACGAAGAAGAACTTAATAAGTGTATTGGATGAATATGGAGGGGAGAAAACGAAATGAAGAAGGAAGATATGGAATGTGCTATTGTCGAAGAGCTGATGCCAATATATGTAGATAACTTAACGGAAGAGCCGGTCAGTGGATTTATAGAGCATCATTTGGAGCAGTGTGAAAATTGCAATGATATTTATCAGAAAATGAAATCGGATATTCATATCAGCTCATTAAAGGAAGCGCCGGAACATAACAAAGATATTCTTAAGTATGTCAATTCTATAAAAGTTTGGTATTTGTTATGTCCATTATTTGCACTTCTTCTTTATAGGCTGGAGTTATCGTCTGTTTTGAAATTATATGAAGGCATTCTTTTATTATTCAGCGTAACGTGTATTCTCTCAGAAATTTACCATAAAGGATCTTGGTGGGATCAGGAATGCATAGGTTTACAGGAGGAAGCGAGAGAAGATGCTAAAAGTAAAAGAGGAATATTTTACATCAGACCTTTTCTATGGATGATACCTTCTATATTAGTTCTTTTGGTATTGGAATGGGATCAGATCATATTTTCAGTCGGTGACTTTTTACAAGGAATGATATAATGTTATTGCATAATGGAAGATGCCGCCTGCTCTTATTGGAATGGAGAAATGGAGATAAGGGAATATAAAAAATAGTTGACAAATGGCATGCATGTGTTAATATAGTTGCAAATGAATTGCAATTGCTATTCGTTTGCAACTATATTTTCATCGATATTGTAAGAGAGGCAGGGTTATTTTCATGTTAGATATCATTATGGACACTCTGATAGATTCTATAAAATTATTCCCGTTCTTATTTTTGACCTATTTGGCTATGGAGTATATGGAGCATAAGATGGGGGAAAAGACAAAGGTAGCAATAGAACGGTCGGGATACTTTGGGCCCGTTCCGGGAGGTATCCTGGGAGCATTTCCCCAATGCGGCTTCTCGGCAGCAGCCTCTAATCTGTATGCCGGAAGAATTATTACACTCGGTACGCTCATTGCTATCTTTTTATCTACCTCCGATGAGATGCTCCCTATCCTTATCTCGGAGCAAGTTCACATTTCCGTCATTTTGAAGCTAGTGGGAATGAAGATAGTGATAGGTATTATAGTCGGCTTCCTGATTGATTTGTTTGCCAGGAAGAAAAGGGTGCACGCCCATAAGGAAGAAGACGGCCATATGGACATCGGTCATATTTGTGAGAATGAGAATTGTCACTGTGAAGAAGGCATTTTAAAATCAGCGCTGCGCCATAGCCTTAATATCTTTTTCTTTATACTCGTTATTTCTTTTGTATTGAATATGGTGATACATTTCGTAGGTGAGGATTTCCTTTCCCAACTAATTCTCAATAAACCGGTTTTGGGACAGATGATAGCCGGCTTGGTAGGCTTAATACCTAACTGTGCATCCTCTATCGTTATTACGCAGCTTTACTTGAAAGGAATGATGGGGCTCGGTTCTATGATGGCAGGATTGCTGGCAGGAACAGGAGTGGGACTTCTGGTTTTGTTCCGGGTCAATGACAACCTGAAAGAAAACTTAAAGATCACGGCATTGCTTTACGGAATCGGTGTACTGTCAGGCATAATAATTGACCTTTTAGGTATTTGATACGTCAGCAGAAAGGAGGCGGATAGAAAAGATGAAAGAACATGGAGAACCGGTATTTCCCTGTGAGATTAAGAAGACGAAACAGCGGGAAGAAATTTTTAAGATTTTATCGGAGGAGACAATGCCTATCAGTGCAGTGGATATCTATCACCGCCTAATGCAGACGAATGAAAAGGCAAACTATGCGATATCGACGGTATATCGGGCATTGGGAGCCTTTGAAGAAAAGGGCTATGTGACGAAGTCAACGCTAATAACCGGTGATATGGCATATTACGAGTGGAACTATGGGGCACATAGGCATTATGCAATATGTTTGCAATGCCATAAGCTGATACCGCTTAAACAGTGCCCTTTCGAACATGCGAAGATAGAGACAGGAAGCGATAACTTCACGATTACCGGTCATAAGTTGGAATTGTATGGATATTGCAAAGAATGTAAATAAGGTTGAAAGAAAAATGTTTTCAGCCATTCGAGGCACAAGTGGTGAGCATACCTGTGCGAGTTATATAAATAGAAATGAGGATATATAATGATATGCATTATATATCCTCATTTTTATTTACATGGTAGCTCCCGCCACGATTCTTTTTGGAAAGGTAAAGACCTTCATCTGCATTACGATATAGATGCTTGAAGCTGCAATCGATGTCATTAATAAAAGAAATACCGATAGAACAACTCAGAATCAGTTTGTCCCCATACTTGGAAGAGAGAGAAGAGAAGCCATTAATAATGCTTTGTGCCTTATGAGTTATTATACTTTCTTCTGATAATTCCGGTTCAAAGACTGCGAATTCATCTCCTCCCAGACGGCTGATGTAAGCATTGGTGTTGAAGATCTGAGATAGTAGATTTGCAAAGTCTTTAATAACGGTATCTCCTTTCACATGACCGTAAGTATCGTTAATTTGCTTGAAGTTATCGATATCTATCATATAAAAGATTCCAACAGGGTTGGATTTGATACATTTTGTAATGTGTTGTTCAAAAGCATTGCGATTGAGAAGCCCTGTCATAGAATCCTGCTCCACCTTTTGCTTGAGCATGTCAATCATAAAATTGGCTTTTTCAGAAAGGGTTTTTGGATAATGTTCATTACTGCCTTGTTCCGCATATGGTACGGAATGATGGATATGAAGAATCTTATAGCCCTTATCGTTTACTTCATAAATAATACTAATACGGGTGTCCATTTCTATAAGAATTTCTTTTTGGCTGTTTTCTTCTTCTTTCACCCACAGGCACCCATAAACGAGATAAATATATTCGGAAAGTTGCCGGCACTCATACCATTCACTTAAGATATCGAAAGAGATAGCGGTATCATAATTTTTCCAAACTTCCTCAAAGGCAGTGCGGGAAGTGAAGATCTGATGTTTCCCCGTACCAATAAATATTAAGTTATCATCTGAATATTGATTCATGCTTTCATTACCCCTCGCCGGATGTAAAAAGTAATTTTCACATAGTTTGCGAGTAATTTCACATAGTGTATAATTCATTGGTTAATTCCCCTAATTCTTAGAAGCTTTTCTTTGGTAAAATCAATATTTATGAATTAAATACTATTCTACTCCAATAATACCGTTTTTTCAACTAAAAGTTCACAAATTGTAAATAAAGTTTTACCAAAACGGAATTAATAAAAGATACACTATACGTGAAAGAGGGGGTGCTAGTGATTAAATTTGGGGTGAGGCTACGACAGCTAAGAAAAGAAAAAAATATGACGCAGAAAATGCTAGCGGAAAGGCTGGGATTGGCGACCAGCGCAATATGTTCATATGAAGCTGGAACAAGATATCCTTCGTACGAAGTGCTGATAAAAATAGCCGGCATTTTTAAAGTTAGCACTGATTATCTTCTCGGAATACAAAAGGGGAGATACTTGGATGTGACGGAGCTTTCTGAACATGATATAGAAATATTAGTCATGCTGACAGAGTCACTCCGAAAAAAAGGGAAATAGGGATGAAAGGGACTTTCTGTTATAGAGAGTCCTTTTTCATGTAATTAGGAAAGGTTCTGCAATCGTAGTATTGTTTAAATATACGAAAATATGTGAATACTTATTACGCATGCTATAGATTAATGGTAGGTAGGGAAAGGGCGTAAAGATGGATTCAATATGGACGATGACAGCAGATATTCCGAAGAGGGAAGCGCTGAAAGAGGATATGACAGTCGATGTGGCAGTGATTGGTGGAGGAATAGCAGGTCTGCTCATTGCCTTTTATCTGAAGAATAAAGGAGTACAGTCTGTAGTATTGGAAGCGGCAAGAATAGGGAGCGGGCAAACGAAAAATACAACTGCCAAAATCACCTTACAGCATGGGCTGGTTTATCATAGACTGATAGAGGAAATCGGAGAGGAGAACGCGAAGCTATATGCTCAGGCGAACCGTCAGGCTATTGCGGAATATCGCAGCCTGGTGGAAGAGAATAGAATAGAATGTGAGTTCAGGGAATGCCAGTCTTATCTTTACTCTCTGGAAGACACAGATTTGTTACAGAAAGAAGAGGAGGCAGCAAAACGCCTTGGGATATGTGCGGAGTTAACGACGAAAGCGGAACTTCCTTTTGAGGTGATAAAGGCGCTTAAGTTTTATGATCAGGCGGTATTTCATCCTCTTTTATTCCTGGGAAGAATAGCAGAAGATCTTACAATATATGAAGATACCAAAGTACTTACGGTGGAAAAGGAAGAAGAGGAAAATAGAATTATTACCAATAAAGGTATTATCCGGGCAAAAAAAGTAGTATTTGCAAGTCATTACCCTTTTATTAATGTGCCCGGTTATTATTTTCTGAGGATGCATCAAGAGCGCAGCTATGTGGTGGTACTGAAGAATACAAAACAGATGGATCACATTTATTATGGGATCGATAAGGAAGGGCTTTCGTTTCGAAAGAGCGGTGATTATCTATTGTTAGGCGGAGGGGGCCATAGAACAGGGGAGAATACAGGAGGTGGAAGCTATCAGAAGCTATCTCTGGCGGCGGAGAAATGGTTTCCGGAATCCAGGGAAGTCACGCGTTTCTCGGCACAAGATTGTATGCCTATCGATGGTATTCCTTATATTGGACAATTCGCATCTACAGCGGAAAATTGGTTTGTTGCTACCGGATTCCAGAAATGGGGAATGACGAGTGCGATGGTATCGGCTATGATGATCAGTGACCTTATCGTAAAAGGGCAGAGCCCATATGAAGAGGTATTTGGACCGCAAAGATTCCGATTGCAGGCCTCCGCAGTCAATTTGGCAGAAGAAGGCATTCAGTCCGCCAAGGGGTTAAGCAAAGGGATATTTTCGACAACACCGAAATGTACCCATATGGGATGTGCCCTGGAATGGAATCCGGACGAAATGAGCTGGGATTGTCCGTGTCACGGTTCCCGCTTTGCTTTTGACGGTAAGATTATCGATAATCCGGCGCAGGAGGATTTGAAGAATGAATAACTTTCGTGGCTCTCATCGTAGGAGCGCTTATTTCGAGGGCTGGTATATGAAGCATCAGAAAGAGGATATTTCCATTGCTTTTATCCCGGCATTCCATGTAAGCAATCGTGGAGAACGGGCGGCATCCATACAGGTGGTAACAAAGGAAGGAACCTGGAATTTCCCATTTAAGGGAAAAGAATTCTACGCCGCAAAACGACATTTTTATGTTAAAATAGGTAGTAATATATTCTCTGATAAGGGTATTAGGGTGGCGTTGAAGAATGAAGCGGTAGAGATAACGGGAGTCTTACGGTATCAGCCTTTTACCGAATTATATTCGGATATTATGGGGCCTTTCCGTTTTCTGCCCTTTATGCAGTGCAGCCATGGGATCTTGAGTATGATTCATGGCATTAGCGGGATGCTCACTATAAATGGCAAAGTGTATGACTTTTCAGGTGGGACAGGGTATATAGAAAAGGATTTCGGCAGCTCTTTTCCCAGAGATTATACATGGACGCAATGCGGCGATTGGACAGGAAAGAAGGATTCTTCCCTTGTAGCCTGTGCCGCCCACATTCCTTTTGGTCTCTTCTCCTTTGCAGGTTGTATCTGTGCTATTTGGTATGGAGGAATAGAATACCGCCTTGCGACTTATCTGGGGGCACGAATTATAAAGAATACAGAAAATGAGCTAATCATTAAGCAGGGAAGATATCGCCTGGAAGTATATAGAAGCCTGTTAGATAGAGAGAAGAAGAAACCCGGAACTTCCTATATAGAGGGACTTCTGTTATACGCACCGGAATACGGCAGTATGAGCAGAAGGATTAAGGAAACGATTACCTGTACAGTTCGATATCGATTTATGGATTCAGGGAAGATTATATTTGATTTTGTCAGCCATAGGGCGAGCTATGAATACGTTAGTTAAAAGGCTATAGAAAGGTATGATTATTAATATGTTTAAGATACAAATGAAGGATTTCGATTTGGAGAAGATAAGCAAATCGGGACAATGTTTTCGAATGAATAAGGCGGTGGGCGAAGATAATAGATACACACTGATTGCCTATGGCAATTATCTGGAGATAGAACATACGGAAGATAGTATTTTTTTCTCTTGTACACAGGAGGAGTGGGATGAATTGTGGGTAAACTACTTCGATTGTGGAAGAGATTATGAGAAAATATGTGAAACTGTGGATAAAGAGGATAAATATATGAAGCGGGCGGTGGAATATGGAAGCGGTATCCGTATTTTGCGGCAAGAGATTTTCGAAATAATTATCAGCTTCATTATATCACAGCAAAATAATATTCCCCGCATTAAGAAGTGTGTAGAGTCTCTCTGCGAAAGCTTCGGAGAAGAGAGATATAACTTCCGCGGAGAAAGGTATTACGCATTTCCGACGGCAAAGAGGCTTGCGGGGGTGACCCTTGAAGAATTACAAAACTGCAATCTCGGCTATAGGAGCCGTTACATATTAAAAACTGCAAGAATGATCGTTGAGAATGAGGTGAATCTTGCCGGACTTATGGATATGAGTTATGAAGAGGCTAAGGTTGAATTAATGAAGCTGTCGGGGGTTGGTGTCAAGGTAGCGGAATGCATCTGTTTATTTGGATTATACCATGTAGAAGCATTTCCTATCGATACGCATATTCAGGCGGTGCTTTCGGAGAATTATCCGGAAGGCTTTCCTTTTGACCGATATGAAGGTTATGCAGGAATTTTACAGCAATATGCATTTTATTATGATATTTACGGAAAAGTGTGATAAAATTTGGTTAATTATAATTTTAATGTTTAAAATTGGAAATGAACTTGAGGAAAGGTATGGAATTTTATGGATAAGGAACTAAAGCTTGCAGTACTTATAGATGCGGATAATATTTCGGATAAATATGTGAAGATTATTCTGGATGAAACAGCGAAAAATGGGGTGGCAACTTATAAGCGTATTTATGGGGATTGGACGAATACGAGGCTCGTATCGTGGAAGAATGTCCTGCTGGACAATTCGATTTCGCCGATTCAGCAATATAGCTATACTACGGGGAAGAATGCAACTGATTCAGCGATGATTATCGATGCGATGGACATTTTATATTCCGGTACGGTAGGGGGATTTTGCATCGTTTCTTCGGACAGCGACTTCACCAGACTTGCGATGCGTCTGCGTGAATCAGGGATGTATGTAGTAGGTATGGGAGAAAGCAAGACTCCGAAGCCTTTTATCTCCGCATGTAATCAATTTAAGTATCTCGATATTCTGCTTTCTAAAGAACAGGAAGAGGAACATGTTTCTAAGAAAGAAGAAAATATCGTTATTAAGGCAGCGTCGAGAACGGTACGCCTGAAGAAGGCGGGGAAGGGAAATGAGGCGAAGAAAGACAGGGAAGAGCTGAGACCGCAGACCGATTTAGCCATGGTGAAAAAGGCAATCATTTCTTTGGTGGAAGAAGGTTCTGACGATGATGAGTGGATTCACTCTTCTGAACTTCGTAATCAGCTCGGTAAGCGCTTCCCTGACTTCGATGTGCGCAACTTCGGACATTCCAAATTCAGCTCCTTTGTTAATTCGCTGAATATTCTGGACTGTGAACAGGAGAAGAATATCGTCCGGTTCCGAATGAAAAAGTAACCGTAATCTATTTCTTTCTTATAACGGGTATCCAGACTTCATACTTGGTATTTTCCGGGTCGGGGGAGAGATAGACCTCTATATCCGGCGCATTACCATATTCATATCCCGAAGAAGGAAGCCATTCCGTAACAATTCTCTTTTCTAATTCTTGAATGGACAAGGACTGTCCCTCTCCGTTAAAGATGGCCCATGTTGCGGCAGGCACCGTATATTCCTCGAAGCCTTCCGGTGCAGACAGGGTGCTGGCAACCGCGATATAATATCTCCATTGCATGAGATCGTTGCAAGCGCTGACTCCTAATATACCCATAGGCTGCGAATTCATAAGGGAAGCGAGTCTGGGTATTGTACCGTTTACCGTTGCTTTCTGCCACATTTGCGGAACCACTGCGAAGTTCTCTTCAATATCTTGATGGAGCACCTCCGATATACCTATAATTTTAAATGCATCTTTCTTTTCAATTCTGTAATTCATTTCAGTCTCTCCTTTAATCGTTATTTTGAAGCTGATGGGAGGATAGGCTTTTAAACTGATACCTTCTTTTTTGGCCTGAGAAGGAGCGATGCCGTGAAGATTTTGAAATGCACGGTTAAATGCGGTAGGCGAATCATAGCCGTATTTCAGGGCAATATCGATAATCTTCTTTTCACTATCCTGCAAATCTGCTGCGGCTAATGACATCCGTCTTCTGCGGATATATTCAGAAAGAGGTACTCCGGCCATATAGGAGAACATTCTCTGAAAATGATAGGTGGAGCAGCAGGCTATCCTTGCAAGCTCATCATAATCGATATCGGTTGTTAAATGTTCTTCTATATAATTTATAGCGCTGTTCAGTCGTTCTATCCATTCCATCTTTTTGCTCTCCATATTTTTAGTTTATCTTATCTCTATTATAGAATCCTCTCTTTTCATGCACCAAAATGAGAGTTAAAATAAACTTATCAGGAATCAAAAGTACTGTAAAGTGAAAAGGTAAAGATTAATGCAGATAAATAGGTTATTTGAGATTAAGAATAAAAAAAGTACCGACCCCATGACTCAATGTCACAAAACCAGTACCTAAAGTGCGTCGCCAGGGGCTCGAACCCTGGACACCCTGATTAAGAGTCAGGTGCTCTACCAACTGAGCTAGCAACGCAAAGTAAAAATATTATTTATGTCACGTTTACAACGCAAGTGTTATTATAGTATAATGTCTTTTAGTTTGCAAGCATTTTTTTGAAAAATTTTTGATAATATAAAAAATGCTTAAAAATGTAAAAAAGGTTGGGAAATAAAGGCAGGAAAACGTAAATGATATTTGAAAGTCACGCGCATTATGATGATGATGCGTTTAACGAGGATCGCGGCGAGCTTCTTAGTAGTTTGCAGGAAAAGGGAATAGAATATGTAATAAATATAGGAGCCAGCATTGCAACCACTAAGAACACTATTACCTTGACGGAGAAGTATCCGTTTATTTATGGGGCGGTAGGAGTTCATCCTTCCGATACAGAAGAGCTGGACGAGGAAAAATTCACCTGGATGAAGGAGCAATGCAGCCTACCTAAAATAGTTGCCGTAGGGGAAATAGGGTTGGATTACTATTGGGATGAGCCGGACAGAAAGATACAGAAAAAGTGGTTTACCAGGCAGCTTCAAATGGCAAGAGAGGTGAAGCTGCCGGTGGTAATTCATTCCAGAGATGCTGCGAAAGATACCGTGGATATGATGAGAGCGGAGCGGGCGGAGGAAATAGGCGGAGTAGTTCATTGCTATTCTTATACGAAGGAAACAGCGAGAGAATTTCTTACTATGGACTTTTCTTTTGGAATAGGCGGTGTTATCACCTTCAATAATGCGAAGAAATTAAAAGAAGCGGTGGAATATATTCCGATTGAAAAGATACTTCTTGAGACGGACAGTCCTTATCTGGCCCCCATGCCCTATCGGGGGAAAAGAAACAGTTCTCTGAATCTTCCGCTTATCGCCGCACAGATTGCAGAGATTAAAGGAATGTCGCAGGAAGAAGTGGTGGCAATTACAACGGAGAATGCAAAGAGACTGTTTTGCATATAAAAGCAGATGAAAACATATTAATGATGACGGAGAATGAAAATGGCTACTCTAGGAACCCCCAGCAATACAATAGAAGTTCTGAAAAAATATAATTTTAACTTTCAGAAAAAATTCGGACAGAATTTCTTAATTGATACTCATATATTAGAGAAGATTATTGCATCTTCCGGTATTACAAAAGAAGACTGCGTATTGGAAATCGGTCCCGGAATCGGAACGATGACGCAGTATTTGGCGGAGAATGCGAGGCAGGTAATAGCGGTAGAAATCGATAAAGCGCTGATTCCCATTCTTGAGGATACCTTATCCCCTTATGAGAATGTAACAGTAATCAATAAGGATATCCTAAAGGTGGATATTAACCATATTGTAGAAGAGAAAAATGAGAATAAACCGATAAAGGTAGTAGCCAATCTTCCCTATTATATTACGACACCCATTATTATGGGATTGTTTGAAAGCGGTGTACCGCTTGAAAGCATTACGATTATGGTGCAGAAGGAAGTGGCGGACCGCATGCAGGTCGGCCCGGGAACGAAGGATTATGGCGCCCTGTCTTTGGCGGTGCAGTATTATGCGAAGCCGGAGGTTATGATTCAAGTACCTCCTACATGTTTCATGCCAAAGCCCAATGTAGGAAGTACAGTTATCAAGCTGACGAGATATGAGAATCCTCCGGTGGAAGCTAATGATGTAAAACATATGTTTTCGTTAATACGGGCTTCCTTTAATCAGAGGCGTAAGACATTGGTGAATGGTCTTACGAATGCCCAAGAAGTAAAAGCACAGAAGGAAGATATCATCAAGGCTTTAGGAGCGATGGAACTGCCTCTAACCATTCGCGGAGAAGCTCTTACTTTGGAACAATTCGCCCGGCTGAGTAATCTGTTATTATCACCTGAGAATACTTAAATAATTCCTGATATTTTTTTGACATTGATTATGTCCTATGGTAAACTTAGAAAGTGAAAATAGGGGTATTATGCAGTATTTTGACAAGACTGCCTTTGGCAGGAATTGTCTATGACAGTGGAAAAATCAAAAATTTATGAGGTGAGTACCTTGGATAAGTACGAATATAAAGTCCGGTCAGAGGAAATAAAGGCGCTGATTGCAGAAGGGGAGTTCGTAGAAGCGGTAACAATTGCGGATACAATTGATTGGCGTAGAGTGAGAAGTGTTATGATGCTCTGCACCATCAGCGACTTATATAAGATCAATCGCAGATTTCAGGAAAGCAAAGATATTTTATTAATGGCATACGAGCGCCATCCGGGCGGTCGTCTTATTGTTTATTCTCTATGTGAACTATCGATAAAAATGGGGGAATTTGTACAGGCTATTGAATATTACAAGGAATTTGTACAGATTGCGCCTAAGGATACGGGAAGATATATTTTGCAATACAAACTCTACGAGGCGCAGGACGTGAGTTTGGAGGAGCGGATTGCCGTACTCGAGGAGTTCAAGAAGCGGGATTATCGGGAAAAGTGGGCGTATGAGCTCGCTTATCTGTATCATCGCGTAGGCCTTGAGACGAAATGTGTGGAAGAATGTGACGAGATGGTCCTCTGGTTCGGAGAGGGACGTTACATTATAAAGGCATTAGAATTAAAACAGCTTCACCAGCCGTTGACTCCGGACCAGCAGGATCGGTATCTTTTGCTTAAAAGAGAAAAAGAAATGGTGGATGCCGGAGTAGAACCCGAACAACAGCAGGAAGAATTGTCCGGGCAGCAGGAAGGCAACGCTAAAGTTACAAGTTTTTCAGAATATACCATGCCGCAGGAACAGGAAGAAGAATTCCGCGTAAAGACAGTGGATGTAGGTCAATATAATACGATAAACCTCCAGAAAGAACTGGCGGAAAGCATGAAAGAGCTTCTGGGCGAAGATGTACAGGATAATAACATGCAAGAGCCCGTGGAAACTATTTCTGATATTCAGGGAATACAAGAAGTGCCGAATGAGCCATTTGCGGCAGGTGCTCCTAATATCCAAGAGGAACGGGAAGTACCGAGTCAGCCAGTACCGGATATTCAGAATATACATAATATACCGGAAGTATTGCCGCAAATAACTCCGTCTTCATCGGCGCAGCCGGATATCGTTCAACTTGGATCCGGGGAAGCGCAGTCAGCAGTGGAAGAGGTATTTTTTGAGGATAACAAAGAGGCGGATGTTCCTTCAGGGGATACGAAGGAGATTCATCCGGGAAGAAGGATTATCTACCCGACCGTAGCACCAACTCCTCATGTTACGGGATATACGGCACCTAAAGCACCCATTCCGGCTCCGGTATCCGTTACGCCTCCGCCGGTGAGTGCAATAACGATGCCTTCCCAGCGCCTTCGGTCCGCAGAAGCGAAGCCGTCAGGATTCGAACAGATGCTTTCACAGGAATACGATGGTCAGATTAGCCTGGCAGTATCGGAGGAGAGCCAGATTGAGAAGCAGATCACCGGACAGATGAATATTACCGATGTTATGGCCGAGTGGGAGCGCATGAAGAGGGAGAATCAGGAAAAGCGCAGCGAGGAAGTGCGCAAGCGTGTACAGCAGCATACCGGGAATATGTTCTCCGAGTTCGATGAGGCTACGAAGAAAGGTTTATTGGAACAATTAGAAAAAGCAGTTGTGGAAGCTATTTTGAAGGAAGGCGGCCAGAGAGTCGTAAGCCCTGAAGCGTTCGCAGCTTCACATATATCGAATGTGGCAGCATCTATGCAGCCAACTATGCAGCAGCCGGAGATACCGACAGTAACATCGGCGCCATCGACTCAGCAGCCTATTACTGAAGTGCCTATACAGGAAGAGGCGCAGCCGGCCGTTATGGAAGCGGAATTGCCCTCTGTTGGGTTACCTGTAGCGGAGGCAGTACAGCCTGTAGAAGTTCCTGAGGAATTACCGATGGAATTTATGGAAGAAGTACCGGCAGCTAAGGATGGGGAAGCGGTAGATGCAGTAATAGACTTAGAGACGGTATTGTCGGAGGTTACAGCACCTTCGGCAGAAAAGCTGGTGGATATGGTAGAGGATGCCAACAGACTTCGTCCTATGTCTGAAGAAGAGAAAGAGTTATTCGGAAGATTTACATATAATAGGAAGTCAAAAGAGCAGATTATTCATGCGGTCGATACTATGAGCATGGATCCTTTTACAGATAACGTCATTGTTACAGGAGAAGAAGGCACGGGAACTCTGGAACTTGCCAAGTCGCTTGTTCGTATCATGCAGATGTCAGATAGCAACTTTTCCGGTAAGGTAGCTAAGATTTCAGGGGCTACCTTAAGAAAGAAAAATGTAAAAGACACGTTATCTCATTTAAAAGATGGTGCTCTTATTATTGAGCGTGCAACAGAAATGTCGAGCAGTACGGCAACGGACTTAAAGGAAGTCTTATCTCAGGAAAGTAGCGGCCTTCTCATAATCATGGAGGGCAGGAAAGATGAAATGAACATTTTCCTGAAAAAGAATCACATATTATTAGAGTGCTTCAATGCAAGAGTGGATATCGAAGCGCTTAACGACCATGCGCTTGTTGAATATGCGAAGCAATATGCGCAAGAACTTGAGTATTCTATCGATGAGTTGGGAATTCTCGCTCTGCATACAAGAATTGCGGATATGCAGACGAGCGATCATGAAGTGACCATTGCTGAGGTGAAGGAGCTGGTAGATGATGCCATTTACTTTGCGGACAAGAAGAATCTGGGACATTTATGCGATATTTTAATGGGCAAACGATATGATGAAGAGGATATGATTATTCTTAGGGAAAAAGATTTCATGCACTATTAAATGAAAGGATATGTTGTCTATGGCAGCGGTAAAAAAGAAGTTACAAGTAATAGAAGAGGAAGTCTTTATTTCTGAAGCGGATCAATATCTTTTCGCGGAAGGAACGCACTACGATATTTACAAGAAGCTAGGCGCACATCCTTCGGTGGAAGATGGGGAAAAAGGAATGTTTTTCGGAGTATGGGCTCCCAATGCGCAGAGTGTACATGTCATAGGATCCTTTAATGATTGGAATGAAGAAGAACATGAGATGAAAAGGCTGGGGCCCGGCGGCATTCATGCATTGTTCATTCCGGGCGTGGAAGTCAATGAATTATATAAGTTTTTAATTAGGACACCGGATGGAAGAAAGCTTTATAAAGCGGACCCCTTTGCCAATTATGCAGAGTTTCGACCGGGGAATGCGTCTAAAACAACAGATTTATCAGGATTCCAGTGGACAGACGATAGCTGGATGAAAGCAAGAAAGGATAAGGATTATAATAAGGAGCCCCTTGCGATTTACGAGTGCCATATCGGTTCATGGATGAAGCATCAAAATACCCCGGATGGGTTTTATAATTATAGAGAATTTGCGGATAGAATTGTTGAATACTTAAAAGAAATGAAGTACACCCATGTGGAGCTTATGGGTATTGCGGAATATCCTTATGATGGATCCTGGGGATATCAGGTGACGGGTTATTATGCTCCTACTTCTCGTTATGGAGAGCCTAAGGACTTTATGTATTTAATGAATAAGCTGCATGAGCACGAGATTGGTGTAATTTTAGATTGGGTACCGGCACATTTTGCAACGGATGAGCACGGTTTGGCAGAGTTTGATGGACAATGTATCTTCGAACACCCCGATAAGCGTCTGGGAGAGCATCCTGACTGGGGAACGAAAATCTTCAATTACGGTAAGACAGAAGTGAAGAATTTTCTTATTGCAAATGCGTTATTCTGGTTGAAAGAATTCCATGTGGATGGTATTCGTGTGGATGCAGTAGCGTCCATGTTATATCTGGATTATGGGAAGGAAGCAGGGCAATGGGTTGCCAATAAATACGGCGGAAACAAGAATCTGGAAGCTATCGAATTCTTTAAACATATGAATTCCGTAATACTCGGTACTTACCCCGGATTTCTTACGATCGCTGAGGAATCTACAGCATGGCCTATGGTAACCGGCAAGGTAGAAGAGGATGGACTTGGTTTTAGTTTCAAATGGAATATGGGATGGATGCATGATTTCTGTGAATATATGAAGTTGGATCCGCTTTTTCGTAAGAACAACCATTATGCTATGACTTTTGCGATGAGTTATAATGAATCTGAGAATTATATTTTACCCCTTTCTCACGATGAGGTAGTACATTTGAAATGCTCCATGGTAAATAAGATGCCCGGATATTCTTCGGATAAATATGCGAACCTGCGAGTGGGATATGCCTATATGTTCGGTCATTCCGGAAAAAAGCTTCTTTTTATGGGACAGGATTTTGCTCAGGAAAGAGAGTGGAGTGAGGAAAGAGAGCTGGATTGGCATCTGCTTAAAGAACCTAATAATAAGGGAATGCACGAATATGTGAAGAAGCTGTTAAAGCTATATAATAAGTATCCGTGCCTATATGAAATCGATAATTCCTGGGCAGGCTTCGAATGGCTGAATGCGGATGATGCGGAAAGAAGTACGTATAGCTTCGTCAGAAGAGCAGAAAATGGTAAGAATAACCTGTTATTTGTACTAAATATGACACCGGTAATGCGCGAAGACTATAAGGTCGGTGTGCCGGAAAAGAAAAAATATAAACTTGTGTTGAATAGCGATGAAGTAATATTCGGAGGAAGCGGCAGTGAGATTCCGGAAGAACTGACAGCTATCAAGGAAAAGGTCAATTACAAAGATTTTAGCATTACCTTCGATTTACCTGCGTATGGGGTAGCGGTATTTGTGTTCTAAGAGGTAATATCTTTATGGTTTATGGAACGAAAGGTTAAGAAAATAGAAGTTTATGCCGAAATAAAGGATGAATGTAAGCAGAAGATACATTCATCCTTTTTTATACCTTTACTCTACATACAGGATGGAATATAGATATGAATATTAATTTTGATAATAATGGGATTAAGACCCATTCCAATGTAGACAGGGTAACAACTTCAAATAGCGGCTCCCGCGTGGAAGAGACAGGAAACAAGGGAGTATTTGCATTAGACATTTCTGGCACAGTTATGGATAACACTGCTTATGATGGTCAGGGAAAGACCGCAGAAGACGTTATGCAGGAAGCGGGGCAAATTGACGTTGCCACGCAGAAAAACTATATGGCCGTAATGTCTAATACTATGTCCGGGGAAGATTTCGCCAGACTGCAGGAAGAAGGCTATCATCCGGGGAATACGGAGATAGAGACGGTTGTTACGATTGTTGATGAAATAAAAGCAGCTCTTGCTAAGGGTGGTAAGCATATTGCCGGATATACGGATGATTTGGATGTGGAGACTCTTACTCGCATTACAGGAAGTGCGGCATTTGCTAATGAGCTGGTGAAACAATTCGGAGAATATGACATACCCATCACAAAAGAAAATGTGGAGGATGTGCTAAAAGCTTGTAAGAGAGCAATTCAAATAGACGATTTGAATGATGGTGTTAAGAAGTATATGGTCCGTAACCATATGGAGACTACCGTCGATAACTTGTATAAAGCACAGTATAGTACCGCAGCAGATGCGGGAAAACAAGGCAAGGGTTATTATCAAGACGCCGCCGGTTATTATGCGAAGAAGGCAGATACTTATGACTGGCAGCAACTTGCACCTCAGATAGAGAAGGTCATTGAGAATGCAGGTCTGGAAGTATCAGAGGAGACATTCGCCGATGCGAAATGGCTGATAGAAAAGGGTGTCCCTTTGACGGAAGAATCCTTACAGACATTCCATGGGTTGAACGACTTGGAGCTCCCTCGTACGTTAGAGGATGCATTAAAAGCAGCGGCAGCGGCAATTGCTAATGGTAGAGGGGCAGGTTGTGCGAACTTGGCGGATGGCAGAACCGATATGGAAAAGACCATCGGCTATATAGAAGATGTGGCTTCGATTAGTGAAGAGGCAGTAGACCTGACGGTTCAGGAAGGTAAGATATTAAATATCCGCAATCTCAAAGCAGCACAGCTTCAGATTGATGCAGGTATTTTGGATTTGGATAAAGATAAGTCAGAGGCGGTACAAGTCAATCTTTCAGGAAGAAGACAGCTGGAAGAGGTGCGTCTGCAGATGACGGTACAGGCGAATCTATACTTAATACGCAGAGGATTCGCTATCGATACAGCAGAACTTACACAATTAGTAGATGCGCTGAAGTCATCGGAACAGCATAGACAGGAAGTTTTATTCGGGGGAAACAGCACGGGAGAAATATCTGAACGTGCGAAAGTATATGAAGACACTTTGGCAAAGGTGCGGGAGATTCCGCATATGCCAGCAGCGTTGGCAGGAAGGATCACTCATCTTATTCGGATAGATGGTACGGATAGTATTAATCTGGAAAGAGTGCATGCAGAAGGAAACATACTAAGAAGCAGTTACGAAAAGGCAGGGGAAAGCTATGAAACACTTATGACTGCTCCCCGTTCGGATATGGGAGATTCTATACAGAAAGCATTCCGCAATGTGGATGATATTTTGCGCAGTATGAATCTGGATGTCTCCGATGAGAACAGACGGGCAGTTCGTATTCTCGGTTATAATCAGATGGAAATTTCCGAGGAGAATATAGTAGCAGTAAAAGAGAACGATCTTACGATAAAGCGCGCAGTAGAAAAGATGACACCCGGATCGGTATTGGAGATGATTCGTGATGGGAAGAATCCGCTTATTATGAGCATAGAGGAGTTGGAGAATTACTTCTCCGGCAAGGAGCAGGAACCGGAAAAGAGCATAGAAAAATATAGTGAATTCCTCTATAAGTTAGAAAAATCGAATGCCATTACAGCACAAGAGAAAGAGGCCTATATTGGTATCTACCGTTTATTTCGTCAATTGGATAAGACAGATGGGGCGGCCATAGGAACACTGATTCATCAAGGCATGGAGCCAACGGTAGGAAATCTTCTATCCGCCATGAGGAGTAATAAGAAGCATGGAATGGATAGGAGAGTGGATGATTTCTTCGGAGGGGTATCTTCTGTATCGAAGAATAAAAGTATCTCGGAGCAAATTGACAGTTATTATCGTAAACTTTCGGCCGATATCTTCGATCATTTAGAAAGCGGGAAGTTATCACCGGAAATGATATCCGGGGATATGAACCTGGAGAAGATAGCATCGATGCTTCGGGAACAAGCAGAGGACTTAGCATTTGCCAAGGAGTATCAAAGAGAGCAAATCGGCACAATGCGAGAAGCGATGAGGGCAGAAGATGCCGTGGTAAAGGCGCTTTTGGAGTTCGATCAGCCGGTTACCGCCAACAATCTGTTGGCATCCGGGCTTTTAATGAAGGAACGCGGCAAGTTGGCAGGCAGGATGAGAGAGCTTGCAGAGGGAAGTCAGGAAGAGGAGAACTTGGAAGAAGCTATTCACAATCTGCATGAGAACATGACAGATGAAGCTTCGGCAGGTAAAGCTTACCACAAGCTGGGAGAAGTATTTAACGATATTTTAGAAGAAGTTTCCCATGGCCGGGATGCGGCAGAAGTAATGAACATAAATTCAGTAGATATAAGGGAAATAAGCAATATGTATAAGCAAGTATCCCTTGTGCGCAATCTGGCAAAGGAAGAGAACTATGAAGTGCCTGTAAATATTGATGGGGAAATAACTTCCATTAATTTAAGAATAATCCATGATGCGGATGCCGGTGGAAGTGTGACGGCTACTATGCAGACAGAAACGTATGGAAAGGCAGCAGCCAGATTCCATATTACGAGGCAGCCGGAAGAAATGGAAGGCTTGGTGGGTTATCAAATGTCCGGATACGTAATATGCGACCATAGGGAAGGCCTTCAAGTGCTCAGTCAATCTAGGAAGCAGTTTGAGGAAGCATTAGGGCAATCCGGAATTAGCATAAGCAGCTTAAATTATATCTATCATCAGGAAATAGATTTGACGGAAGCCGTTCGGGCAGAGGAATGGAAGAGAGAAAAGGGTATCTCGGAAGAAAATAATAAGGGACAAGAAGTGCCCACGAAGAAGTTATACGATACGGCTAAGATATTTATCGGCTATATACAGAAAGGTGAAGGGTTCTAATTATGAAAATTTGTTATAATACTCCGGCTATGATTGCCAATAATGCATTGACGAGAAATGATAATAGGCTTTCTCAATCTTTGCAAAGATTGTCCTCCGGATTAAAGGTTGTGGAAGCGAAGGACAACCCGGCTGGAATGGCTATGGGAAAAAAGATGAATGCCCAGATAAAGGGAATCGGCGTTGCTTCTCAGAACAGTAGTGATGCTATTTCCGTTATTGAGACAGCCGACGGTGCGCTCGCTGAGGTTCACGATATCTTACAGAGGATGAATGAGCTCGCTGTTAAGGCTAGCACAGGAACGATGAGCGATGTGGATAGAGCAACGATCGAAGAAGAAATCATTCAGTTGAAAGAAGAAATTACGAGAATTGCTAATGATACACAGTTCAATGGACAGCCGCTTCTCAATGGTAATTTCGACTTGAAGGGCTATGCGAATGTTGACGGTGTAAAAGTGGGTTATTATTCCGATAGTGTAACTCCTGGGGTTTATTTGATTACAGATTTAGAAGTTGAATTTGATAGTGAAGGAAACGTAGTGTTCGATCCTCTGGCACCTAATCTCATTACGAACTTTGTTGCGGATCATTCGGGAACGCCGGCATTTCCTACGGATGCTAAGGTAACCGAAGTGATAGGAAATATTATTAAAATTACCAGTGCGGGAGATCCGACTTTTGAAGTTAATATAAAGGTTGTGGCACCGTCTACAGCAACGATACCGGGTGTAGTAGATTTTACCAGTACGGATGACCTGGAACTGGATATGACAGGCATCGGAGCGATGACCATGCAGGTCGGTGCGAATGAGGGACAGACATTGGATATCCGCATTCCTACGATAGCCTTGGAAGAAATGGGTCTTAAAGATTTGAGTATAGGTAATGTAGATGGTGCTTCGAAAGCAATTGATAGTGTAAACGGTGCGATTAAATATATTTCCAGCGCAAGAAGCCGTCTCGGTGCATACCAGAATCGTTTAGAGCATAGTATTAGCAGTCTGGACATTACGAGTGAAAATGTAACTGCTGCCTATTCCAGAATTATGGATGTGGATATGGCGGAAGAAATGACGGAATATACGACGATTCAAGTAATTTCTCAGGCGAGCATGTCCATGTTGGCGCAAGCGAATGAAAGGCCTGCACAGGTACTGCAGCTTCTGCAATAAGGAGAGGATGGTTCATGACAAAGGAACGGAAACAAGAATATACCTTGAGGATCACACAAGCGAATAAGACGCAGCTCATTACGATTTTATATGAAATGGTATTGGCTTACGTGGAGGAAGCAAAGGAAGCACATAATAAGGAAGATAGAATGGAATTTAGAGGTGCCATACGCAAAGCGAGAGGATGTGTCAACGAGTTGCTGGCTTCTCTTAATTTTGAACAGAGCCTTGCAATGAATTTCTTGCAGCTTTACTTATATGTGAACAGAGAATTGGCCAAAGCAGAGGTCCGGAATATCGCGGAGCCGTTAGGTCACATTGAAAAGGTGATCAACGGTCTTCATGGAGCCTATGTGCAGCTCGATGAAATGGATACGTCCGGACCAGTTATGGAAAATGTACAGACCGTATATGCGGGTTTAACATACGGTAAAAACAATTTAAATGAGAATCTAGCCGATCAAAACATTGACCGCGGATTCAGGGTGTAATTCTTCTTCAGGCAGCGAATTAATTTTTGCTGCCTGTTCTAATAAGAATTTATATCTTTTCAGAACAGAGTTCACCTCATAGATATAGCAGTCAATCAAGTCAGGATCAGTCACATTGTCAAAACCGGCATATGCATCTTCCAAGGCGCAGCGAGTTTTTTCTATATCAGCTAAAATACTATTTCTTTGCATTTCTTTTTCGCTGATATTCTGGTTGTGGCAGGGAGTCTGACTAAAGCATATTTTCATTCATACACCTCTTTTCGAAAACAAAATTTCACCAAAAATTTCCTCTTTTTCTAAGTATAGACACAATGAAAACAAATATTCATGGAATAAGAAAAAAGTACAGGTCATATATTGTATAATCAAAGTTATACGATTTTTGAAGGGAGTATCATTATGGATCATTATGCAGGCGCGATTATAATAGGCGCATCTTGTGTTATTGTTCTCCTGATAAGTGCATTCCGCAGAAAGAAGGAATGGGTCATCAATTTTATTCTTCGTGCAGTGACCGGTACCGTGGCTGCTTTTTTTCTTAATGGATTTCTCGTTTCCCAAGGAATTTCTATCGCAATAGGCATCAATCCGATTACTGTTTTGACGTCTGGAATTCTTGGATTTCCGGGGCTTATCGCACTTTATGGAATCAATTTATATGCACTTTTGTAGAGAATTAACAAAGTTCTACTTTTTTATCAAAAGTACTAGACAAGCCGTAATTTAGCCACTATAATTTTGATTACAGTTCAAACAAATCTTTAGAAGTAACAGTCTTAGGAACAGGACAAGCAGATTCAGTCATTGTCCAATCCGTTCCGAATTTCCAAACATCTTATTATACTTATTACTATATGCAGGAAGGGAGCGATGTGCATTATCTTTGTTATTTTTTTGCTGTTGATTGTATCGGTAGTTATGGACTTTCTATTCGATAAAATCTTTAATGGCTGGATTCTTATAATAATTATGACGGGTATGTCATATATGGCATGGAAGTCCGGAGTAGAAGGAATTTTAAATGCATTATTATCTATGATACTTCCTTTTATAATTTTATATCCGCTTTTTATGATAGGAAGTTTCGGGGCAGGAGATATCAAACTTTTATCAGCAATCGGCAGTTTCTTTACAGCAAGGGAAATTCTCTCTTGTGTCATGACAGCATTTCTAATGGGAGCAGTTTTTTCTTTTATCAAAATGGTTGCGGAAGGGAACTTTGTGCAACGCATGGAATATCTTTGGTCGTATGTCTGCGACGTATTCAGGAATAGGGAATGGAAGTTATATGAAGAGGAAATACAGGATAGGAAGGAGAGAAATAAAGGCAAAATACATTTTGCACTTCCGGTATTACTCGGTGCAATATTAGTAAAAGGGGGATGGTTTTTTTAATGAATAAAAAGATTCTGGCAATATGTGATGGGGAGGAAAAATATCTTCATCGCTTGATGGAATACATAGAAAGCAAAGAGGTGCTTCCGTTTACAATTTATGCTTTCACCGATATGGAGGAGCTTAAGAAGTTTAGCGACAGAAAAGAAATAGAGGTATTATTGATTGCTGAAAATACCTATAGCGAGGAAGTGAAAGAACTTGCGATCACCCAGATTATTCTTTTGAACGAAGGCGGGGAAGAGATTGGGAAAGGTATAAGAAATATTAATAAGTACCAAGCCTCAGAAATAATTTTTAGAGAAATCATGGAGGAATATAGCGGAGAGGTAAGCGGAATTTCAAGGAAACTGCGTACAAAAAGCCGAATGAAAATTATAGGCAATTATACACCTATAAGAAGGTGCATGCAGACGACTTTTGCCCTGACTATGGGGCAGGTATTGGCTAAGAAGCATAGGGTATTATATCTGAACTTCGAAAGCTATTCCGGCTTTAGTTTCCTGCTAAATAGAGAGTTCTGCGTGGATATTACCGATGTATTGTACTATTTCAATTGTGAGAGGGAAAAGTTGGCATATCGGTTTGCCGGAATGGTACAGTCGCTGAATGGAATGGATTTCATCCCTCCGGTAGTATCCTACCGGGATCTAAGCATGGTGGACGGGGAACAATGGCTGCGTCTGTTTCAGGAAATCGAAGAGATCTCAGACTATGAATATATGATTTTAGATTTGTCAGAACAAATACAGGGTTTGTTCGATATACTAAGGCAATGTTTTAAAATTTATACGATAACAAAAGAAGATGGATTGGCATTAGCTAAGATGAAGCAATATGAGGCAATGCTCCGCATGACTGATTATGAGGATATAGCCGTGAAAACAAGGAAATGGAATCTTCCCGTTTTCCACAGATTGCCCTATGGGTTGGAAAGGCTAACCCATGGAGAATTAGGCACTTATGTCAAGAAGGTTATCGAGGAAGATATTTATGAATCGACAGGATGAAATAAAAAAGAAGCTAAAGGAATTAATTCTGGAAAGAATCGATTATTCCAGAGAAATGCCCGATGCAGAAATCAAAGACATTATCGATCATTTGATGATAGAGGAGAGTAAGCGATATGGGATTGGATTAGAGGAAAGGAAGCGGCTGAGGCAGGAGCTTTTCTATTCTATAAGGAAGTTAGATATTCTGCAAGAACTTATAGATGACACGAGTGTCACAGAAATTATGATTAATGGACCTGACCATATATTTATTGAAAGGGAAGGCAGGGTGTTTGCTTATAATATGAGATTTGAATCCACAGAAAAGCTAGAGGATGTCATTCAGCAAATTGTTGCAGGTTGCAATCGTACCGTCAATGAATCCTCGCCCATCGTAGATGCCAGATTAGAAAATGGTGCACGCGTGAATGTGGTGCTAAGTCCTGTTGCACTGAATGGGCCTATTGTAACAATAAGAAGATTTCCGGACCGTCCGGTCATGATGGGAGATTTAATTAGATTTGGTTCTTTAACGCCGGAGGTTAGTATGGTTTTGGAGAAATTGGTGCAGGCCAAATACAATATCTTTATAAGCGGAGGGACAGGCTCCGGTAAAACAACATTTTTAAATGCGCTATCCTATTACATTCCTCAGGATGAAAGAATTATTACTATTGAAGATAATGCAGAGCTTCAGATCAGGAATATCTCAAACATAGTGAAAATGGAAACGAGAAATGCCAATGTAGAGGGCTGCAAAGAAATTACGATACGAGATTTAATTAAGACGAGTTTGCGCATGAGGCCGACTAGAATTATTGTGGGAGAAGTAAGAGGAGGCGAAGCTATCGATATGATGCAATGTCTAAATACCGGTCATGACGGATCGATGTCAACCGGTCATGGGAATAATTCTAGGGATATGCTATCCCGATTAGAAACAATGATACTAATGGGAATGGATCTGCCGATTCCGGCAATCAGGCAGCAGATTGCTTCCGGTATTGACCTTATCATTCATTTAGGGCGTCTTCGGGATAAAAGTAGAAAGGTTATGGAGATAGCAGAGGTTACAGGAGTTGAAGATGGAGAAATTAAGCTGTCGTCTTTATATTCGTTTGAGGAAGAAGGGGAGGATAGCAATGGTAAGGTAATAGGAATGCTTAGGAAGAGAGGAGAACTTATCCATGTGGAGAAACTTAAAGCGGCGGGAATTACTCTTTGATCATAGGATATCCAATAAAGATAAGATAAAAAGTATGATAGAAGGTGTAGGAATTATTATGTTACTTTCTCTTTTTTTCTATCGATCATTATGGGCGGTTTTATTCCTTTCGCCGTTGTTTTTCTTATATATCAAGGAAAAGAATAAATCCTTGGTAAGAAAGAGAAGGAGGGAGATAAAAGAACAGTTTAAGGATGCAATCCTATCCGTATCGGCGAATCAAAAGGCGGGATATTCTGTGGAAAATTCCTTTCGCCAGGCTTATGGAGATATGGTTCTGCTATATGGCAAAGACAGCCCTATATGTGAAGAACTTCATAATATTGTAATTGGTCTTGGAAATAACATTATTTTAGAGAAGTTATTATACGATTTTGCCAAAAGAAGCCGGACAGAAGATGTGTTGGAATTCGCTCAGGTTTTTGCCGCAGCCAAGAGAAGCGGAGGAAATATGACACAAATTATTGAAAAAAGTGTAACAGTTATAGAAGAAAAGGCGGAAGTTGAGAAGGAGATTCAGATACTATTAGCAGCAAAGCAAATGGAGCAAAAGATTATGAATGTGGTTCCTTTCGGAATTCTCCTATATATTCATGTGACATCAAAAGGCTATTTCGATGTGTTATATCATAATCTTCCAGGCATTATCATAATGACGATCTGCTTGGGTGTCTATATTATGGCGGTATTGCTATCGAGAAAGGTTGTCCATATTGAAGTATAAAGTTAGAGGAAGTATGTGAGCGGTAACGAATGCCAGGTATGTGGAAAAATATATATACATTGCGCAATACAGGAGGTGAGCGGTTGTTAAAATGATAATAATCTATGGGAGTGTTTTAATTGCCTATTTTCTTCTATACGGTATTGCCTTGAAACATAGGAAGAGTGAAAAGAGAGCCGTTGTACAGGGAAATCCTTTCGATTGTATAGCCCTATTTCTGTATAAGAAAATGCGGGATAGCCATCGGTTTTCTTTCAGAAAGGTGAAAGATTATCTGGCAATGCTTTACCCGGGTTCCCTTAATAGTCGTGTGGATGAATTTTATATGAAAAAGATTAGCCTCGTACTTCTTTTAGTTTTTGCAGGGGATGTGTTTGCCTTATTTCTTTATTTAAGCAGCCTAAGCGAAGGGATATTGGCAGACGGGAAGTATATACAGAGGAATACTTATGGGTTAGGAAGTATTGAGGCCGATTTACAGGCACAGATAACGGATAGTGAAATGGAGTATAAGCAGGATTTTAATTTTACAGTAAGTGAAAGGGAATATGAAAAAGATATAGTCATTCAGTTGGCAAAAGAGGTTTCCTCTTCGCTCCCTGGTATTATACTTGGAGATAATATTTCCCCGGAGGAAGTGAGGGGAAAATTGAACTTACCGGGAGAGGTAGAAGACTATCCCTTCCGAATAGAGTGGGATAGCGATAACTACGGACTTATATATACGGATGGTACCGTTAATTGTGAGGAGGTGGGTGAAGATGGAGAAATAGTTAATCTGACAGCAGTATTAATTTACGGCAGCTATAGGGAAGAGCATGTATTTGCTTTCCGTGTTTGCCCTCCTATTTATTCCAAGGAAGAATTACTGCAAAGACAAATTACTGAAGCCCTGGGGCAGCAGGAGAATATCAGCAGAAATAGTGAAAATATGAAACTGCCTGAATCTGTGGAAGGAGAGGGGGGAGTGAAGATACAATGGCAGGAGAATAAAGAAGATTATAGTTTTTATTTATTCATTCTTGCATGGATTGGTGCAGTCAGTATTTATGTTCTCTTAGATAATGATTTGGATAAAAGGGTGGATCAGAGAAATAAGCAGTTATTGTTAGATTATTCGGGAGTTGTAAGTAAACTCACCCTTTATATGGGAGCAGGAATGACAATACGCAATGCTTTTTATAGAACGGCTCAGAATTATAAAAAGAGAAAGGAACAGGATATTCAGGAAAAGAATAACATGCGCTATGTATATGAAGAGATGTTAATCACATGTTATGAATTAGATAGTGGAATTCCGGAAGCGACAGCCTATGAAAAGTTTGGGAAGAGATGCGGACTATCTAAATATATGAAGCTCAGCAATCTTCTCATACAAAACTTAAAGAAAGGAAGTAATTGTATTCTTACCGCCTTACAGCAGGAAACGATAAGTGCCTTTGAGGAAAGAAAAAATGTAGCCAAAAAGCTGGGAGAGGAAGCAGGAACGAAGCTTCTCTTTCCGATGATGCTCATGCTTGGCATTATTATGATACTTATTATTATTCCGGCATACTTTTCCTTTTCCATTTGAAAAGGGTGTGGAAAAAGTTTTGCAGGAATCTAAAAAGAGTGAACTGAAAGACAAATGAAGGGATGGACTGAAATTATGGGAAAAAAACTAAAAAACATAAAAAGTTTTTTATCGGAAGAAGATGGATTAGGGACGGTGGAAATTATACTTATATTGGTAGTGTTGATAGGTCTGGTAATTATTTTCAAGAAGCAGTTACAGACATTAGTAACAAATATATTTAAGAAGATTACGCAAGACAGCAACACGATCTTATCATGAAACATGGCTATCTTACCGTATATCTTTCTTTATCACTAGCCTTGCTATTATCTCTTATATTAACCCTCGTAGAGGGAGCTAGGATAAGTACAATCCGAATGGAGGCGGAATGTGTGGCGGATATTGGAATGAACAGTGTGCTGGCAGAATTTCATCGAGAGCTTTTAGAACAATATGATCTTCTTTTCGTAGATATGTCCTATGGAACGGCATCTCCTTCCATCGAGAGATCACAAGGACATTTAAGAGAATATATGCAGAAGAACTTTACGGTAGGGGAACGGGGAATTATTAGTTCGAGGGATTGGTTATCTTTGTCGGTTGACCGTTCTACTATTTCGGAATACTCGATAGCTTCTGATGAAAATGGTGATGTTATGCGGCAACAGGTACTTAAATATATGAAAGAAAGTACAGTGGAAGGAGTATTGTCGGAGGTTGTGGGACAAGTGATGGAAAATATCTCATTATTAGAGGAGGTTGGCCTGAACTCCAGAAATATTGAAGGGGAGAGAAATGATATCCAGGCACAGATTGATGCCATTGAGCTGCCTAAGGAGGAAAAGGAAGAAGAGGTGGTGGAAATTTCATTAGATAATCCGGCAGATAAGGTAAATGCCTACAGAGGAATCGGTATTTTGAGGTTATTGCTTAAGGATACTTCATCCTTATCGGAGGAGGTAATAAATGCAGATAATTATATCTCTCACAGATCGACAAAGAAGGGAACCGGACTTCACCCGGACGTAAAAAGGTCACAGGGGTTAACGGACAGACTTTTATTTGATTCTTATTTATTTGAGAAGTGTAGTAGGTATGGAAATACGTTGGATAAATCACTATTAAAATATCAAATTGAATATATTTTGGAAGGAAAGGAATCGGACTCTGATAACTTGGAAAAGGTGGCAAAACGGCTTTTGCTGTGGCGGGAGGTGGCTAACGTAATTTACATTTTATCAGATTCGGCAAAATGTGCGCAGGCAAGAGCGTTGGCCCTTACCTTAACGGCAGTGTTACAAGTTCCTGCCTTGGTAGAACCTGTAAAGTATTCTATTTTATTCGCATGGGCATATATAGAAAGCTTAAGCGATGTAAGATGTCTGCTGGATGGAGGGAAGATTCCCATTATGAAGACGAGCGCGGATTGGAAAACTGATATCGATAGCGTGGAAGATTTTGGAGGAAGTATACCTGAGAACGAAGGCAGAGGGAGAGGACTAAGCTATGAAGACTATTTAAGAATCATGCTGTTCCTTCAAGCGGATAATATTAAGAATATGCGCACTATGGATATTATGGAAATGGATATACGAAAAACTCCGGGAAATATATATTTTAGAATGGATGCTTGCTTTGATAGCTTTTTCGCTGAAATCGGAGTTTCCAGTGAGTTCGGATACTGTATGGATATTCAGAAAAGGTATGGATATTAGTAGCTGAGAAGGTACTGAACGGTTATGGATATTATTGGAAAAGGGTGTAAAAGGGGGAAGAATGATGTCCTTTTTTCGGACGGATAAAATCAAAAATCAAAAACATATGAAAACACAAGCATTTCTCCGGGCAAAAATCTTTATTACAAGTCTTTCTGACAATTGTCAGTTCTTAATTAGAAAGTCCGTAAAAAGGATATCGTTTTTCCCCTCTTTATACTGTAAGGCAAGCATGACGGTAGAAGCATCCATTGCTGTTCCCCTCTTTTTATTTTTCATAATTAATATATTACTTGCTTTTGATATGTTGCATTTACATAGTCGTATAGCGGGGGCTATGCATCAGACTGGCAACCAAATGATTTTTAGTGGATATGCATATAAAAGCGTGGAGGAGAAGGGGATATCTTTGGAAGGAATAAGCTCTGTTATTTTATCGGAAGGTTATGCCAGGGGTAAAGTAATTAGCTTGCTTGGTTCAGATTATCTGAATAACACGTGCCTTGAGGCCGGAACGGCTGGACTACACTTTATGAAGTCCTCTGTTATGAAAGAGAATGATGTGGTGGATCTCATCGCATCCTATCGTGTAAAGCCTCTTATTCGTACGATTGGATTTCCAAGCTTTCCTATGGAAAATAGATATTATGGAAGGGCATGGACTGGATATGATGTAGAAAATGGTTTGGGCGATAGAAATGATGAAGATCCTATTGTATTTGTGGCGGAGACGGGAGTGGTATACCATTTATCCCGAAGTTGCACTTATCTTTGCCCCTCGGTTGAAATGATTTCTGCATTTATGAAAGAAGATATTAGAAATGAGTATGGAGAAAAATATTATGCATGTGAAAGGTGCGGGGAAGGAGGTATTCCAGCCATATTGTATATTACGGGACAGGGGAATCGATACCACAACTCTTTGCACTGTTCAGGTTTGAAACGGACGGTTCATTCGATGCACCTTTCCGAAGCGGGAGGGAAGGGACGATGTTCAAAATGTGGCTAGGAGTAAAAGTGAATGGATATTCAATATATAGCAGCAATCATTTTTCTGGGGATATGTATGGTATTCGATTTATGGAAAAGGGAAATTCCTATTCTTTTGATAGGCGTGTTTGGAATTATTTCTTTGGTCGGTACCGTTATAATACAAGAATTTCATTGGCATGTATTTCTATATTCATTAATTCCCGGAGCAACAATGCTTGGGCTTAGTCTTTGTACTGGGGAAAGCATTGGGTATGGAGATGGATTTGTAGTACTTGTTCTAGGGATATTTCTTGGGTTTTCCAAATGTGCATTGGCTGTTTTGCTAGGTCTTTTGTTCTCGGCTATCCTTGGACTGGGATTACTCGTTCTTCAAAAGGTAAATGGAAAGAGCCAGATGCCATTTATTCCTTTTATTGCTATGGGATTGGGGGTTATACTGTTTGTCTGATTATTTTAAGAGAAAGGTAAATGGTTATTTAACGGTTGAGGCATCCATGATTATGCCATTAGTTATTTTTCTAATGGCATTACTAATATATCTTACCTTTTTTCTCTACAACAGGTGCGTTCTTTCGCAGGATGCTTATATCCTTGCCTTCAGAGGGAGTATCAGTGATAAAGAAGGAGAGAGTGAGATTCTTGAGTATCTGGAGGAAAGTGCCGGAATACAATTCGGGAATAAATATGTGGGAATGAAAGACTTGCACAAAAGCATTACGATAAGCAACAAAGCGGTAACTGTAAGAATACAAGGAAAGTCTGGAAAAGGATGGAATCTGGAAGCGATAGGGGAAGCCCATATAAGCGCCCCTGAGGAAACAATACGTAGAATTCGCCTGATAAAGAAGGCGGGCGAAAAATTTAAAGATAGAAGCGAGGATTAGGACATAGGAAAATATGTTAGATGCAAAATATTATAAAGATTTAAGTCATAATTATTTGATTTTAAAGGAGGATGCTGAGGGGGTAAAAAACGAATATCAAAATAGAATGCTCATAAGGAACCGAATGAGGACGCTCTTGCCTTGCAGTATAAGAAGCATTAATGATGAGGTATACTTTTATTATGAAATAAGTTCGAAGCAGAGTATCAAAATCTTCTATGAAAGTAGTGGCATAAGCTATAAGCAAGTTTATTGCCTGTTTGAATATATTTATGAGGCATCTAAGGAAATAAAGGAGTATTTGCTAGAGGATAATTATCTCTTGTTGTATCCGGAATTCATCTACATCAATCCGGAGGAGCAAACATATTTCTTTGTTTATTATCCGATAGAATGTAATGCGGAAGTTATACCTATTATGGGGCTTGCTGAGTTTTTGCTAGAAAGGACAGATAGAGAAGATGAAAAGTTAACCAATATCATATATAAAATATATGAGCGTATTCAGGATGGGAACTTCATATTACCGGAAATTCTTCTGTTATTTGATGAATCATGCGTAAATCGTATAAGTGAACCACATGTGGAGATGGGGCAAGAGATATTGCAGTCGAGGGAATACCGGGATTGTGAAGAGGTGGATAATCATATAATAAAGGGTGAATATGAAAAGGCTGATCCGGACAGTACAGGCCGAAGCAATGATATTCTATTGCGAAATGAAACAGGAAGAAACTTGCAGCACGTCGGAGAAGATGAAAGGACTTGGTGGGATGAGAAAGAGAGTGAGGAAGAAGAAAGTGCTGCGGAAATAAAAGGAAATATGATAATTTCTACGATATTATTGGTCTTATGTATCGGGGCGATTATTGGTATAATCTGTATCAGGTATTTTTATGTATTATCAATAGAAGAATCGATACTAACAATAGCAGGTATTATAACTCTTATTATTGTTTCTGCTTTTCTAATATTATCCCTTATTATGGCACCTATTCGGAAGAAAAATGGGTATACAAAGAAAGAGGTAGGTGAAGAGGAAGAAATACAGCCAGTAAATCAATATATGGCAGTAGATACTTATTTTAAAGAAAATATGGACAAGCGGTCACAAACCTCTTATGGGAGTACCGTTTTCATAGAATCTTCCTTATATAATTTGGAAAATAAACTATATGGCATTAATAAAGGCAATAAGTATCACATTGATTTAAATAAGTTGCCTTGTACCGTAGGAAAGATGGCGGGTAATGTGGATGTTGTAATTAAAAATGATACGATAAGCAGGATTCATGCACGTTTTATGAAAGAGGGAGAAATCATATATGTAACGGACCTTAATTCTACGAATGGAACCTTTAAGAATGGGTTGAGATTAGAACCGAACGAAACTGTTTCTATAGAGGCGGGAGATGAAATAAGATTTGGGAAAATGACATTTTGCTACCGATAATGTAAATTCATTGACACAAATTTACGAAAATGTTACCCTTTACCATAAGTATTCTATACTCACTAGTATCATAGTAGATAGGAGGTAGTATGGTAAAAGAGCAATTGGAACATTTTCTGATCCAGCAGGATTATAATAAAATTCCTTCCAGTCTGCCGGAATTTACAATTTATTTTCATATGGAAAATAACTATGTCAACGTTTTTCATATTATTGATTATAAAAATGAATTATATATTTCAGAAGATCAATATATTCATCTAAAGAAAAAGATAGTTGAACTGTTTCATGAAAAAGGAATTAGAGAGGTACATATCTTATCTTTGATTCTTAGTACGGACTATGAAAAGGCGAGAAAGCTGAGTAAGGGGGATTCGATGTGTTGGCTTATCGATCCGATAGAAGAGAGGCTTATCGTGTATGAGAACCAAATCAGTGATTTTTACGGTATGAAGGGAAAGTTGGAGTATTGGCTTGATCATATTTCTGAATTCGTGCCGGAGAAGGAAAAGGGTGATAAGAGGGAGAAAAGAAAAGCAGGCAATCAGCCCCTTATTACTTTTTTTATAGTCGCTGTTAATATCATTACTTATATAATATGTACATTTACAGGTGATTTGTTATATAATAAGGGTGCATTTAGTGCCACACATATAATCTATGATAAAGAGTATTATCGCATTTTATCCTCCACCTTTTTGCATTGGGATATCAATCATCTGGTGAGCAATATGCTTATTCTTTTCTATTTGGGGAAAGTGGTAGAGAAGTACTTCGGGCATGTAAAGTATGCAGTTATTTATTTAATCACAGGAATTTTTGGTAATCTTCTGTCAATGAGCTATGAAATATATACGCACGATTATGTAATATCGGTAGGAGCCAGTGGTGCTGTATTTGGAGTGATAGGCGCACTTTTGCTTCTTGTACTGGTTCATAAGGGGCGTTGGAATCAAATTACGTTGGGACGGTTAGTATTTATGATCTCTTATTCCTTATACAGTGGATTTGTGAGCAGTAACATTAATAACGCTGCACATATTGGTGGATTTCTAAGCGGAGTAGGAGTTGCATTCTTGTTATGGGTATTATTTTCGAATAAGAGGATGGAAAAGTTATAGTTTGATGAACGAAGATGTAGGGGAAAGGAATCGATGTAAATGAAAATCAATATTTATTATGGCGGCAGGGGGCTTATCGATGACCCGACTTTATTTGTAATTAACAGAATGCAGCAGGTATTGGAAGAGCTTCGGGTAAATGTGGAACGTTACCATCTGCTTGAACTTAAAAATAGTATTACGACGTTACCTCAAACCTTGAAAGAGGCGGACGGTATTATTCTGGCGACTACGGTAGAATGGTATGGAATCGGCGGGTTCATGCAGCAATTTTTGGACTCCTGCTGGCTCTACGGAGACAAAGAGAAAATCAGCAATATTTATATGTGCCCTATTGTTATGTCAACCACATACGGGGAGAGGGAAGGAAAGCTTAGCTTATCATCTGCCTGGGAGATTCTCGGAGGGCGCCCATGCAGCGGTATGTGTGGTTATGTTGCGGATACTTCATTGTTGGAAGTGAATCAGGAATATATTGCGATAATTGAAAAGAAAGCTGAAAATATGTACCGGACAGTGAATCAGAAGACGGTAAGCTTTCCGGCCAGCAATCAGACGATTCGCCAGATGACGTCCAAGGTTCAGATGGATTTGACACCTCAGGAAACAGAACAGCTATCTCAGTATGCTTCTGATGATAGATATGTACAGAGACAGAAAGAAGATATCCAAGAGCTGACCAACCTATTTAGAAATTTAATTGATAACTCCGATAGCGAAGAGAATGAAGGGATATTGGAGAGGTTTCAACAAAACTTCCGTCCGCAGCCTGGATTTAAAGCAGCTTATCGAATTGTAATAGAAGGACGTAAAAAGCAACTGATTATCAAAGTGGAAAATGCTGATTTGCAGTGTTATTATGGTACTTCTGATTATGCGGATGTGGAACTGCAGCTCAACGCACAAATTCTGGATGATATTATTTATGCGAGAATGACTTTCCAAAGAGCCTTCATGTCCGGGGTAATGAAATTGAAAGGTGATTTCAAAGTACTTCGTACCCTTGACCATCTTTTTGTATTTTAACCTTTGCAACCGGAAAGAATGATAAGAGAAATCGATTTATTAACATATGACTTAGGGAGAGATGGAATTATGAGAGATGATAGCTGCATTTTTTGTAAAATAGCGAATGGAGATATTCCGTCAAAGGAGATTTATGAGGATGAAGACTTTAAGGTAATTCTTGACTTGGGCCCCGCGACAAAGGGGCATGCACTCATTTTACCGAAAAATCACTATCGTAGTTTATACGAGCTTCCTGACGAATTGGCATCTAAGGTAATGCTGCTCGCAAAGAAGATGTCTGTTCAGATGACGGAGAAATTAGAATGTGATGGTTTTAACCTCGTGCAGAACAATGGGGAGGCAGCGGGACAGACGGTGTTTCATTTTCACTTACACCTGATTCCTCGTTATGAAGAGGATGGGCAGGTTCTTGGCTGGAAGGCATTACAACCCACATCCGAGGAATTGAGCGAAGTTAGAAGATTGCTTGTGGAATAATGGAAAGGCTGACTTATGAGGACAATAAAGATATCTGAAGTTACAGATAATATAAAGGAAATGTGCATAGAAGCGAATCATTATCTGTCGGAAGATATGAGAGAAGTGATGAGTGAGTCGGTAGTAAAAGAAATAGCGCCTCTTGGAAAGCAGGTTTTACGTCAGCTTCAGGAGAATCTTGAAATCGCAGCAAGCGATATGATTCCGATTTGCCAGGATACAGGAATGGCTGTTATCTTTATGGAGATTGGTCAAGATGTTCATTTTGAAGGAGGCACATTAGAAGAGGCAATCCATGAAGGGGTAAGACAAGGATATGCTGAGGGGTATTTGAGAAAGTCTGTAGTAAAGGATCCTCTCATTCGTGAAAATACGAAGGATAATACTCCGGCAGTTATTCATTACCAGATTGTGCCCGGAGATAAGGTGAGGATTACAGTTGCTCCGAAAGGCTTCGGAAGCGAAAATATGAGCCGTGTATTCATGCTAAAACCATCCGATGGAATCGAAGGTGTGAAGGAGGCTATTTTAGCGGCGGTAAAAGATGCCGGTCCGAATGCGTGTCCTCCCATGGTAGTGGGGGTTGGCATCGGCGGTACTTTCGAAAAATGTGCTTTGATGGCGAAGCGTGCACTCACCCGTCCGGTGAATCAAAGTTCTGATATTCCTTATATAAAGGAAATGGAAGAGGAGCTGCTTGATCAAATCAATCGGACAGGTATAGGCCCCGGGGGCCTTGGAGGGAGAACTACAGCCTTTGCAGTGAATATAGATACATATCCTACACATATCGCCGGTCTTCCTGTGGCTGTAAATATTTGCTGTCATGTGAATAGACATGCAGTTCGAACGATTTAAGGAGTCTGATATTACCGATTTTTATAATTATAAGAAAGCCCTTGGGATAAAGGATGGATGAGCAGCTACGTGCGCGGAACAAAAGCTATGCTGCAAATATATTCAAACGTGAGAGTAGGCGAAGCACACTTTTGCAATAATAAAACAAGAAGGTTGTGGACAAAATGGATAAATATATAACTGCACCTATAAGCGGAGAAGTGGCGAAAGATCTAAGAGCCGGGGATTATGTTTATATTAGTGGAAGGATATATACAGCAAGAGATGCCGCACATAAGAGAATGTATGAAGCGGTGGAAGATGGTAGGGAACTGCCGCTGGATCTCAATAATAATATTATATACTATATGGGTCCTTCTCCGGCAAGAGATGGAAGGCCTATTGGTTCAGCAGGTCCGACAACATCGAGTCGAATGGACAAATATACCCCCACCTTTTTAGATATGGGATTAAAGGGCATGATTGGTAAAGGGAAGCGTACGCAGGAAGTCATGGAAGCAATTGTCCGTAATGGCGCGGTATATTTTGCAGCAGTGGGCGGTGCGGGAGCTCTTTTGTCACGTTCTATTAAAAGTTCAAAAGTAATTGCTTATGATGATCTCGGAACAGAAGCAATCAGAGAGTTGCAAGTGGAGGATTTCCCTGTAATTGTTGTCCTTGATTCCAGTGGTAATAATTTATATGAGATGGCACTTAAGGAATATGAAGAATTATAACTTCCATAATATACGAATATAAATGATACCAGGATCAAAATACCTTTTGACTCCAACATCATATAAATATAGAATAAGCTGCCTGTATTGTAATGGCGGAAAGAGAATAAATAAATTATGTATAGAATTATAATGATGGCCGTAAGGCTGTTCCTAAAAACTCCTTACTACCTATTTCTAATATGGTGGTATGGTAAGAATCCAAAGAAGACTTACGAAGATTCATATGCGATTGTGAAACGGACGACTAAAGCAGCAAATAGGGCAGGAAAAGTTAAAATAGAATCCTATGGTTTGGAAAACATACCAAAAGAAAATGGATTTATACTTTTTCCCAATCACCAGGGATTGTATGATATGCTCGCTATTTTGGAATCTTGCCCGGTGCCCTTTGCGTTTGTCATTAAAAAAGAAGCAAGAAATATCATATTATTGAAACAAGTAGTAGAAGCGCTCGGCTCTATTGCCATAGATAGGGAAGATATACGTCAGTCCATGCAAGTGATACAGCAGGTAACGCAGGAGGTTAAGACTGGCAGGAACTTTCTTATTTTTGCGGAAGGGACGAGAAGCCGTCAGGGTAATCAACTTCTGAATTTTAAAGGGGGAAGCTTTAAGAGTGCAGTTAAAGCAAAATGCCCAATCGTCCCCTGTGTTCTAATCGATGCATTTAAGCCTTTCGATGAAAAGTCTATAAAGGCACTAACAGTTAAGATTATATATCTGCCTCCTCTATATTATGAAGAGTATAAAGATATGAAGACGGTAGAAATAGCAGCAGAAGTAAAATGCCGTATAGAAAAGGCCATGGCTCAATATATATAGTGAGAAGGGGCCAATAAGTGAGGGGTAGAAAAAGACAGAAATAAGTTTGAAAAATTAATTGACAAATAAAAGGCACTTAGGTATAATAACACTTGCGTTATCAATTGACGCAAACTTAATATTGGTAAGCGTGAATTTGTTTTAATAAAATTGCGTAAGGAAATTCAGATTATGGAGAAATACTCAAGAGGCTGAAGAGGCGCCCCTGCTAAGGGTGTAGGTCGCTTGCGCGGCGCGAGGGTTCAAATCCCTCTTTCTCCGCTTAATTACCAAAACCCGAAAGAAGTATCGTGAGCGATACTTCTTTTTGCATATAATGATAAATCTCGAAAATGGTAATGCTGTTATTTCTTAATTATATAATTATATAAATATACATTAAAGATAAGCCTCAGAGTTTATAAAGTAATATTGTGGATACACTATGGCTGTACTTCTAAAATAGTGCATTTATGCTACAATTCCTTTTTTGAAATAAAAGTATTAAAAAGGTGTTGACATTTGTCAAAAATTTGAGTATACTAGCAAAGCACCTTGCAGAAAAGAGCAAGATTTGTTGGAGAAATAACCTGTCAAATCGGAAGTTGTTCTTCAAATGACAATTAAAAAGTGATTTGTATTTAATATATTATACTTGATTATAAATAATAAAAAAATACAAAATATTGCTTGACAATTGATAGCGAATGGTGCTACAATAAAACACGTCGTCAAAAACGATGGACGAGTTAAAAAAGAAAAAGTTTCAAAAAAGTTCAAAAAGGTATTGACTTTCCGAAATGCACATGATAAGATATCAAAGTTGCGTCTGAAACGAAAGACAAAACAAACCGAACTTAAGAAACACAGAACCTTGACAAGTAAACAGTAATGCAACCCTGAAAATTCTAAAACGGGCCTCTGCTTTTGCAGAAAGAGCCCAAAGAGAAAATTCAGAAGAACAACCTAAAAAACAGTAAAAGAATCGCACAGAAGCACCGCAAGGAGCAGATGTGAGATTACGGGAAAAAATTAGCAAGGATTTAAAGCCAAAGTTGATTTTGGACCGGGCAAACTTTAACATGAGAGTTTGATCCTGGCTCAGGATGAACGCTGGCGGCGTGCCTAACACATGCAAGTCGAACGGAGTTATATAATGGAAGTTTTCGGATGGAAGATATATAACTTAGTGGCGGACGGGTGAGTAACGCGTGGGCAACCTGCCCTGTACCGGGGGATAACACTTAGAAATAGGTGCTAATACCGCATAAGCGCACAGCTTCGCATGAAGCAGTGTGAAAAACTCCGGTGGTACAGGATGGACCCGCGTCTGATTAGCTAGTTGGTGGGGTAGAGGCCCACCAAGGCGACGATCAGTAGCCGGCCTGAGAGGGTGACCGGCCACATTGGGACTGAGACACGGCCCAAACTCCTACGGGAGGCAGCAGTGGGGAATATTGCACAATGGGGGAAACCCTGATGCAGCGACGCCGCGTGAGTGAAGAAGTATTTCGGTACGTAAAGCTCTATCAGCAGGGAAGAAAATGACGGTACCTGACTAAGAAGCCCCGGCTAACTACGTGCCAGCAGCCGCGGTAATACGTAGGGGGCAAGCGTTATCCGGATTTACTGGGTGTAAAGGGAGCGTAGACGGCAGGGCAAGTCTGGAGTGAAAGCCCGGGGCTCAACCCCGGGACTGCTTTGGAAACTGCCTGGCTAGAGTGCAGGAGAGGTAAGAGGAATTCCTAGTGTAGCGGTGAAATGCGTAGATATTAGGAGGAACACCAGTGGCGAAGGCGTCTTACTGGACTGTAACTGACGTTGAGGCTCGAAAGCGTGGGGAGCAAACAGGATTAGATACCCTGGTAGTCCACGCCGTAAACGATGATTACTAGGTGTCGGGGGCTTATAAGCCTTCGGTGCCGCAGCAAACGCAATAAGTAATCCACCTGGGGAGTACGTTCGCAAGAATGAAACTCAAAGGAATTGACGGGGACCCGCACAAGCGGTGGAGCATGTGGTTTAATTCGAAGCAACGCGAAGAACCTTACCAAGTCTTGACATCCCAATGACAGCATATGTAATGTATGTTCCCTTCGGGGCATTGGAGACAGGTGGTGCATGGTTGTCGTCAGCTCGTGTCGTGAGATGTTGGGTTAAGTCCCGCAACGAGCGCAACCCTTATCTTTAGTAGCCAGCAGTAAGATGGGAACTCTAGAGAGACTGCCGGGGATAACCCGGAGGAAGGTGGGGATGACGTCAAATCATCATGCCCCTTATGATTTGGGCTACACACGTGCTACAATGGCGTGAACAGAGGGAAGCGAAGGGGTGACCTGGAGCAAATCCCAAAAAACACGTCTCAGTTCGGATTGTAGTCTGCAACTCGACTACATGAAGCTGGAATCGCTAGTAATCGCGAATCAGAATGTCGCGGTGAATACGTTCCCGGGTCTTGTACACACCGCCCGTCACACCATGGGAGTCGGAAATGCCCGAAGTCTGTGACCTAACCCTCATCGGTAAGCATGACCGTATCAGGAGATAACGAAAGGAACAAAGAGAGTTTCGTTATATTCGAGAAAAAAAGATACGTGTCGGTCGTGCTCAGCGATGAGGGAAGGAGCAGCCGAAGGCAGGTCTGATAACTGGGGTGAAGTCGTAACAAGGTAGCCGTATCGGAAGGTGCGGCTGGATCACCTCCTTTCTAAGGAAGAAGAAGTAGGGGTTGCATTACTGTTTAGCTGTTGAGGAAGAGTGGGAAAGCACTAAGAATCGAAGCGAATGAGTAGAGAATACTCAGAAACATATCTGGTGGCGATGCGCTTAGGGGAGACACCCGTTCTCATCCCGAACACGAAGGTTAAGACTTAAGCGGCCGATGGTACTATGCTGGAGACGGCATGGGAGAGCAGGTGGCTGCCAGATTAATTATGTAAATAAAGCCTAAAGGCTTTCATATAAAATGAAGTTTGGATTTCAATCAAATTTCATAAACTGGTTTTACCAGTGATTAAAGATTAAAATAACTTTTAATTTTTAATGGCTGATAAAACAGTCAAGTGTCATAACAGACAAATTTGTACCTTGAAAACCGAATACCAAAAAACAATCAAGTATCAAAGACATCCGAGGTCCATCGTGATGAAAGTTACGATGGCCAAACAATGAGTTTAGAACTCAAATAGATTTACCTTCTGATGGAAAGACAGGACGACTGCCTTTCATGAGAAGAGCTGAAATGATAGGTCGATTTAAGGATCGATGTATGAGGACAGCGGACCAGCCGAGGACATCACGCTAGATGTCCGGTAAGAAAGAGGGGAGGGCACTCATAGAGTGCAGGAAGCTCTGACTTATTAAGGTTAAGCAAGAAAGAGCACAGGGAGGATGCCTTGGCACTGAGAGCCGAAGAAAGACGTGATAAGCTGCGAAAAGCTGCGGGGAGGAGCAAATATCCTACGATCCGCAGATATCTGAATGGGGAAACCCACATAAGAAGACCTTATGTATCCTTACGTAAATACATAGCGTAAGGAAGGGAACCCGGTGAACTGAAACATCTAAGTAGCCGGAGGAGAAGAAAACAACCGTGATTTCCGAAGTAGCGGCGAGCGAACCGGAAAGAGCCCAAACCGGAGTGCGTGCACTCCGGGGTTCGGACTGCATAGTCTGATTCGAAGAAGGAAGCAGAATGGTCCTGGAAAGACCAGCCAGAGAGGGTGAAAGCCCCGTAAGCGAACCCGGAAGCGACAGCGCAGGATCCAGAGTACCACGAGACACGAGAAACCTTGTGGGAATGAGCGGGGACCACCCCGTAAGGCTAAATACTCCTCAGTGACCGATAGTGTATAGTACTGTGAAGGAAAGGTGAAAAGGACCCCGGGAGGGGAGTGAAAGAGAACCTGAAACCCTGTGTTTACAAGCTGTGGGACCACGTTAAGGTGGGACCGCGTACTTTTTGTAGAACGGTCCGGCGAGTTGCGGATACTGGCAAGGTTAAGCACTTAAGGTGTGGAGCCGAAGGGAAACCGAGTCTTAATAGGGCGCCAAACGTCAACTAAGTTGACGCCATAGTCAGTATGTGCAGACCCGAAACCGGGTGATCTATCCATGTCCAGGTTGAAGTTGCCGTAAAAGGCAATGGAGGACCGAACCCACATCCGTTGAAAAGGGTGGGGATGAGGTGTGGATAGGGGAGAAATTCCAATCGAACCCGGAGATAGCTGGTTCTCCTCGAAATAGCTTTAGGGCTAGCCTCGTATGAATCTGGCGGAGGTAGAGCACTGAATACCCTAGGGGGCGTCAAAGCTTACCGAAGGTTATCAAACTCCGAATGCCGTACAGATGTTATACGGGAGTCAGACTGCACGAGATAAGTTGGGCAGTCAAAAGGGAAAGAGCCCAGACCTACAGCTAAGGTCCCAAAGTGTGTGTTAAGTGGAAAAGGATGTGGGATTTCAAAGACAACTAGGATGTTGGCTCAGAAGCAGCCATCCATTCAAAGAGTGCGTAATAGCTCACTAGTCGAGAGGTCCTGCGCCGAAAATGTCCGGGGCTGAAACACACCACCGAAGCTTAGGAAGCATGCGTAAGGCATGCTTGGTAGAGGAGCATTGCTGAAGCGAAGAAGCGGTACCGTGAGGAGCCGTGGAGTTTCAGGAAGAGAGAATGCCGGAATGAGTAGCGAGAAAGAGGTGAGAATCCTCTTGGCCGAATATCCAAGGATTCCAGGGTAAAGCTGATCTGCCCTGGGTAAGTCGGGGCCTAAGGCGAGGCAGAAATGCGTAGTCGATGGATAACAGGTGGAAATTCCTGTACTGCAGGATGACAGAACTGTAGGGACGCATGTGGAAAGCATGGGCCGGAAAAGGAAAAGCCGGTGCAAGCGAAGTAGGAGATAAGGAGGCAAATCCCCTTATCAATCCAAAGGCGTGATGCGGAGCGAAATGAAGTAGCGAAGCATGCGGGCCATGTGCCAAGAAAAGCTGCTATTGTTCGTCCTGTACCCGTACCGTAAACCGACACAGGTGGATGAGGAGAGAATCCTAAGGCCGGCGGGAGAAGCATTGTTAAGGAACTCGGCAAAATGACCCCGTAACTTCGGGAGAAGGGGTGCCCCAGAGATGGGGCCGCAGAGAATAGGCTCAAGCAACTGTTTAGCAAAAACACAGGTCTATGCAAAACCGGAAGGTGAAGTATATGGGCTGACGCCTGCCCGGTGCTGGAAGGTTAAGAGGAGAGGTCAACTAACGTGAAGCCTTGAATTTAAGCCCCAGTAAACGGCGGCCGTAACTATAACGGTCCTAAGGTAGCGAAATTCCTTGTCGGGTAAGTTCCGACCCGCACGAAAGGCGTAATGATTTGAGCGCTGTCTCAACAATGCACCCGGTGAAATTGAAGTACCAGTGAAGATGCTGGTTACCTGCGCCAGGACGGAAAGACCCCATGGAGCTTTACTCCAGCTTGATACTGGGATTCGATGCTGTATGTACAGGATAGGTGGGAGGCAAAGAAGTAGAGACGCCAGTCTCTATGGAGCCGCTGTTGGGATACCACCCTTACCGTATTGGATTTCTAACCGAGAGCCATGAAACTGGTTCCGGGACAATGTCTGGCGGGGAGTTTGACTGGGGCGGTCGCCTCCGAAAGGGTATCGGAGGCGCTCAAAGGTTCCCTCAGAATGGTCGGAAACCATTCGCAGAGTGCAAAGGCATAAGGGAGCTTGACTGCGACACCGACGGGTGGAGCAGGTAGGAAACTAGGACTTAGTGATCCGGTGGTATAACGTGGGATTGCCATCGCTCAACGGATAAAAGCTACCCTGGGGATAACAGGCTTATCACTCCCAAGAGTTCACATCGACGGAGTGGTTTGGCACCTCGATGTCGGCTCATCGCATCCTGGGGCTGTAGAAGGTCCCAAGGGTTGGTACATTCGCCCATTAAAGCGGTACGCGAGCTGGGTTCAGAACGTCGTGAGACAGTTCGGTCCCTATCCGGCGCAGGCGTAGGATATTTAAGAGGAGCTGTCCTTAGTACGAGAGGACCGGGATGGACGGACCGCTGGTGTATCTGTTAGGTACCAGACCTATGGCAGAGTAGCCAAGTCCGGCAGGGATAAACGCTGAAGGCATCTAAGCGTGAAGCCCCCCTCAAGATGAGATATCCCCATGAATTAATCATGGTAAGACCCCTTGTAGAGCACGAGGTAGATAGGCTTAAGGTGGAAGCGTAGCAATACGTGCAGCTGATAAGTACTAATCGGTCGAGGGCTTATCCTTATAGGCTGGGATAAAGAGTGGAGAACACTCTTACAAAAGAAGAAAAAACGGATGAAAAGATATGAGAGAGTGAAAGGACCGGAAGATGGAAGCATAAGAAGGTCTGTAGGTATTCGGTTTTGAGGGTATAAATCATTTTGGTTTATATTTTTATGGCCCGGTGGCTCAGTTGGTTAGAGCGCCGCCCTGTCACGGCGGAGGTCGTGGGTTCGAGTCCCATCCGGGTCGGTTGAATTATATATGGAAATGCGGGATCTTAGCTCAGCTGGGAGAGCATCTGCCTTACAAGCAGAGGGTCATAGGTTCGAGCCCTATAGGTCCCATTTTGCCGATGTGGCTCAATTGGCAGAGCAGCTGATTTGTAATCAGCAGGTTATCGGTTCGAGTCCGATCATCGGCTTTTGATGAATTGATTTTATCAAGGCTAAATATTTTTATATATGGATGGATTCCCGAGTGGCCAAAGGGGACAGACTGTAAATCTGCTGCAAATTGCTTCGGTGGTTCGAATCCACCTCCATCCATTTGGTATTAACTACCAAAGGATTGCATATAATTATATAATCCAAATAATTGAATAACGCGGGGTGGAGCAGTCTGGAAGCTCGTCGGGCTCATAACCCGAAGGTCATAGGTTCAAATCCTGTCCCCGCTATTTAATGCCCAGATAGCTCAGTTGGTAGAGCAGAGGACTGAAAATCCTCGTGTCGCTGGTTCGATTCCGGCTCTGGGCATCATTTTTTAGAGAAAATGGGATATTAGCTCAGTTGGTAGAGCACTTGACTTTTAATCAAGTTGTCCGGGGTTCGAATCCCCGATGTCTCATCTGAGAAGGCTGATTCAAGCGTAGAAGTTTGAATACAGTCTTTTTTTTATTCTATAGGAAAGACCTTGTTACATTAAAGAATGTTGTTAATGAAATAAAGCGTCATATATTTCTTTTTATAGTTCGCTTGAAAAGTGAAGACTTTTTTGTATAGAATAATATTTAAAATAATGGACAGAGTTATTTCGATAAAACGATAAAATGTATATGAATACGAGATAAATGCTTATGGATTTGTCCATATGCAACATTGATTATTTAGCCGGAAAATGATAAAATGAATTGATTTCTATGAAAGTTTAGCATACAAATAGAGAAAAGAGTAACAGGAGAAGTGCATGGAAATAAAAAAGAAATCGGTATGGAAAAAACTGATAATTGTTACACTAATATCATGTGTTTTTCTGTCGGCGATTACCTATGCTGGTTTTGCCATGTTTTTCAGTGATCATTATTATTATCAAACAATAATTAATGGCAGTGATTATAGTTATAAGACACCAATGGAAGCGGAGGATATGATTCGCCAACAGCTTCAGACGTATTTTTTGGAGGTTGAAGGTCGGGAAAGCATGAACGATACGATTATGCTGGCTGATATAGAGGTAGAATATATATTTACCGACACATTGCTTGGGATTAAGCAGGAGCAGAATCCGGCGTTTTGGATTTTAGGAATATTTAGAAAGTTTTCCTACGACATACCGCAATTAGTGGAATATAATGAAGATATGCTTGAGGAAAGGATTCAAGCACTTGCCTTTTTTCAATCTGACAATATAAAGCCTCCGAATGCTGCCTATATCTCGTATTTTGAGGAAGAAAAGAAATATACGGTAGTAAAGAGTAGTCCGGGTACAGAGATAATAAAGGGCAGGACGGAAGAAGTAATTAAAGATGCCGTCAGAAACATGGAGAGAAAGATTAATCTCGAAGAGATGGAGTGTTATAAGTTCCCCTTGGTAGTCAAGGAGGATGAAGTGCTGAAGAAATTAGCGGATCAGGCTAATCAATACGTCTCCGCTAAGATTACTTATAATTGGAATGGAAGTAATGTAATCGTGGATGCCGATCTCATTTCTGAATGGGTAGTTCTGGAGAAAAATAAGGTATCTTTGGATGAGGAGAAAATACGAGAATTTGTAGTAGAGCGCTCGAAGGAGAATGACACATATGGGAAGAACCGCATGTTCCGTACAAGTGATGGAAGGGAATTGGAGTTAAGAAGCGGTGCTTACGGATGGAGAACTAATCGAGAAGCAGAAGTAGAGGCTTTGATTGCGGCAGTACAAAATGGGGAAATCCTGGAGAAGGAACCGGAATATTCTTTCACAGCAGCCCAATCCGGCAAGGATGATATAGGGAGTACCTATGTAGAAATAGACTTGGGTAAGCAGCACTTATATTTATATGTAGATGGTGAGGTTGTTTTGGAGAGTGATTTTGTTTCCGGAAATACTTCGAGAGGATGGAACACACCTGCCGGCGTATTTGGGCTTACTTACAAGACTAAAAATGCAGTGCTTCGAGGAGAAGATTACGAGACCCCTGTAAATTATTGGATGCCTTTCAACGGAAATATCGGAATGCATGATGCCACATGGAGAGGAACCTTTGGCGGAGAGATATATCAGACGAATGGTTCTCATGGATGTATTAATCTTCCATTAGAAAATGCGAAAATAATTTATGAATATCTATATACCGGATTCCCTGTTGTGTGTTATTATTAAAAGTGCGATTGGAAAGAATTTTATCTTGTAAGAGAGTGTGGAAATGGATATCGTATGAAGAGTAAAATAAAGCGAACTGAAAAGAAAAAAGAGAAATTCAGGAAGGCATTTCATAGACAAAAAGAACTCCATAGTTTATTAAGAGAATATGGCGGAGATATACTGGATTCTGATAATTTCCGAAAGACGGATGAATATATTCAGCATGGGAATATGACGGTCAACCATCATTGTATTAATGTGGCGAAATATAGTCTGGCTATTAGCCAAAAGCTTAAGATTAGATGCAATCGAAGAGAGCTGATACGCGGTGCTTTGCTTCACGATTATTTTCTCTACGATTGGCACGATAAGCATCGTGAGAATATGAAACGGCTTCATGGATTCTATCATCCGGGTATCGCCCTTAAGAATGCTGCTGAGGAATATGAACTTACGGCAAGGGAGAAGGACATTATAAGGAAGCATATGTGGCCGCTTACTGTGATTCCGCCGCAGTGCCGTGAGGCATGGATTGTAACAACTGCGGATAAATACTGCTCCTTATTGGAAACGATACATTTCCATAAAGGGCGTGGAAAGAAGCGCCAGTTTTCACAGGATATTCAGTTGAAGCAACAGCCTGTCAAAGTACAATATCAAGGATAAGAAATTGAGTAATTTATATAAAGAATTAGAACAGTATAGAGATTCTGACTATTATCCTTTTCATATGCCGGGACATAAGGGAAGGGAAGACTTTTATGGTGGGAATGCTCTTAAAGCAGCATATGGAATCGATATCACAGAAATAGATGGATTTGATAATTTGCATCAGCCGGAAGGAATTATAAAGGAGGCGCAGCAGGAGGCAGCAAAGCTCTACGGCTCGGAAGAGACATTTTTCCTCGTAAATGGAAGTACATGTGGAGTATTAAGCGCAATTATGGCAGCCACAAAAAGAGGAGGCCGACTTCTGATGGCAAGAAATTGCCACAAGTCGGTGTATTATGCTGTTTACCTTCAGGAATTGGAAGTATCTTATCTGTACCCCGGTATGATAGAGGGATATGGGATTGCAGATGCCATCAGCGCGGCAAGCGTGGAGCGGATGCTTAAGGAAATTCCGGATATAGAAGCAGTCATTCTTACTTCTCCTACTTACGAAGGTATTGCGAGTAATATTAGTGAAATAGCGAATATCGTACATGAATACGGCAAACCTCTTATTGTAGATGAAGCTCATGGGGCTCACTTCGGCTTCCATAAGGAATTGCCTGAGAACGCAGTACGCCAGGGAGCGGATCTTGTAATACACAGTGTTCATAAATCACTTCCGTCAATGACCCAAACAGCACTTTTGCATGTGTCAGGGGAGAGGATTAATAGAGAACGGCTTCGCAGATACCTGAAGATATTCCAGACAAGCAGCCCATCTTATGTCCTTATGGCATCAATTGATCTGGCCATGAATCTAATGAGAGAAGAAGGACATGCGCGTCTAGAGCATCTTATAAGGCTGAGGAGAAATTTGATAAAAGAGATGGCGCCGTGCAAGCATTTGGAGATTCCAAGCAGCTTTTTGGCGCCTGATGGACAGATAAGAACAATAGAAGCTGGCAAGATAGTAATAGGGATAAAAGACGGAGCGTTAACTGGTCAGCAGTTGTATGATATTCTGAGAGAGGAGTACCATCTGCAAATGGAAATGGCGGCAGAGTGCTATGTGCTTGCTGTAACCTCATTAATGGATTCAGAGGAAGGGTTGAAAAGGCTCGCTCGCTCTTTGTTTGAGATTGACCAACGTATATCGGATTTTGAGGAAAATAAAAAACCAAAATATGAATTCAATAAAGACAGGAAGAGGGGATGTCCTGAAGCAGTAATGAACATTGCAAAAGCGATAGCGATATCTGAGGAAAAAGGCTATGATGTTATTCCTCTTTGCGAAGCGAAAGGACAGATTGCTTGTGAATTTCTTAATTTATACCCGCCGGGGATTCCGATAGTGGTACCCGGAGAAAAAATAGATGACGGAATAATAGAGGCCGTGCAGTCCGGGTTGGATATGAAGTTGAATATGCTCGGCGTTGAGGATGGAAAGATTAAAGTGTTACAATATGACAGTACATAGCGATAAAAACGGTACCGTGATGAAAATGTTAATTAAGATAATCAAAGGAGATAAATGAAAATGAGAAAAACAAAAATAATCTGCACAATCGGACCAGCGAGCGAGAGCGAGGATAAATTAAGGGAGTTGATGCTGGCAGGCATGAACGTAGCCCGTTTTAACTTCTCCCATGGTACACATAAAGAGCACAAGGAAAAGTTAGCCAGAGTAATTAGAATCAGCGAAGAACTGAGACTTCCTATAGGAACACTTCTCGATACGAGAGGACCGGAGATACGTCTTGGTAATTTCAAGGATGGAAGGGCGGAGCTGGTAACAGGACAAACCTTTACTCTGACAACAGAAGATATTCTCGGGGACTCCAAGAAAGCGTCTATCACTTATAAAAACCTGAAGAACGACATTAGAGTAGGAATGTCTATTCTTATCGATGATGGTCTGATTGAAATGCTTGTAGCTGATATTAGAGGGGAAGAGATTCTTTGCACTGTAGTAAATGGCGGACCTGTATCCAATCATAAAGGGGTGAATGTTCCGAATGCTATTTTATCCATGCCTTATATCAGTGATGTTGACAGAGCAGATATTATTTTTGGATGCGAAGTGGGTTATGACTTTATTGCAGCATCATTTGTGAGAACGAAAGAAGATGTGTTGGAGATTCGTAAGATTCTGGACGAACACCACAGTATGATGAAGGTAATTGCTAAGATTGAAAATATGCAAGGTATTCAGAACTTGGAGGAAATCCTTTCTGTATCTGACGGTATTATGGTTGCCAGAGGAGATATGGGTGTAGAGGTACCTCTCGAGGAAGTACCTGTAATACAGAAACAGATGATTAAGTTGGCAGAAGCACATGGTAAGCATGTAATTACGGCAACACAGATGTTGGAATCTATGATTAAGAACCCAAGACCTACCCGTGCTGAGACAACAGATATTGCTAATGCTATTTATGATGGAACGACAGCAATTATGCTTTCCGGTGAGACGGCTGCCGGTTTATATCCGATAGAAGCCGTGAAGACAATGGCTAAAATTGCAGAGCGTACTGAGAATGATATCGACTATGATTCACGAATGAGAAAGAGAGCAAAGGCTGTATTACCCGATGTAACGACAGCGATTTCTCATGCTACTTGTACTACGGCTTCCGATTTGAATGCTAAGGCTATTATTACGGTTACCATGTCCGGATTTACAGCAGGTATGATATCCAGATATAAACCGAAGTGTCCGGTTATTGCATGTGCGGTAAATCCCCGTGTATGCAGACAGCTCAATCTGTCATGGGGTGTTGTACCCGTATTGATTGAAAAAGAAGACAATGCTGACGATTTATTCGGACAGGCTACACATGCGGTTGAGAAGCTGGGATATGTGGAACGAGGAGACGTGGCTGTATTAACAGCAGGCGTACCGCTTGGAATCTCCGGAAAGACCAATATGATTCGTGTTATTGAGGTATAAAATAAAGTGGGAAAGTTTATCTGTTTTATGGGGAAAAGCTCCACTGGAAAAGATACAGTTTTTCAATGTCTGTTGGAGGATAAGGAACTCGGTCTTCGTACCGTAGTTCCTTATACCACCAGACCGATTCGGGCGGGGGAGATGCAAGGTGTGGAATATTTCTTCACTGATGAGAAAGAGTATCAAAGACTAGCGGATGCCGGAAAAGTAATTGAGGAGCGGTCCTATCATACCTATTACGGTTTGTGGAGATACTTCACGGTAAACGATGGGAATATCGATTTACAAAGTGGAAATTATGCATCTATCGGAACTTTGGAGGCATATATTCGGCTATGTGAATTTTTCGGGAGAGCCAATGTGATTCCTGTTCTGATCGAGGTGGAGGACGGTATCAGGCTTAGGCGGGCACTGGAGCGTGAGATAACGCAAGAGCATCCGGGGTATGAAGAGTTGTGTAGAAGATTTCTGGCAGATTGTGAGGATTTCAGCGAGGAAAAGATAGAAGAGTCAGGAATTGGCAGGAGATTTTATAACGATGATTTAGAACGCTGTCTGGAAGAAATTAAAGACTACCTAATGGAAGTCTTGTAGGAAAATATTCGAAAAATGGCGTGGCTGAAAGGAGAAGGGTGCAAATATGGATATAAAAGTAAATCAAATTCAGAATCAGATGCCAATAGAACCTGCAGAAAAACAACAATCTACGGATGGCACTTTTAAATTCACCCTTATCAGCCGGATCGAAGAAAAAGAACTGCAGGCGAGGCTTACGGCCCTTATGGAAGAAATCACGATGCAGGGCGATAAGCTGGGGAAACGCCGTGATGTAAAGGATATGAAAAAGTACCGTACCTTAATCAAGGAGTTTATGAATGAGGTGGTAAGCCGTTCCCATGAATTTTCCAGGGAGAACTTCCTGGATAAAAGAGGACGGCATAGGGTGTACGGAATCGTACGACTGATCGATGAAAAGTTAGATGAGCTGGCACAAGAACTTGTGAAGGAAGAAAAGGATAATCTGAGTATCTTAAGTAAGATAGGAGAAATCAGAGGATTACTTTTGGATATATTTACTTGATTTTCATACATAACAGTGAGGGTACTGAACTGTTACGATATAATAGGATAAAACGGGAGGTTTCCATGGCAAAATTTACGGATATCATCGGGCAGGAGCAATTAAAAGAACATTTGCAGAATGCCCTTAAATTAAATAAAGTATCCCATGCGTACATTATCAATGGAGAGAGAAGTTCCGGAAAAGAATTCGTTGCAAAGATATTTGCAGCGGCTTTGCAATGTGAAAGACTGCCGCTTCAGGAATCAGATAATCTGGCAAGTAGTTTCGAGCCTTGCGGTGAGTGCCGTTCGTGCAAACAGATGGCGACAGGGAATCAACCCGATGTAATTTATGTGCAGCATGAAAAGCCGGGAACAATAGGTGTGGAAGATATCCGTGGACAGGTGAATGGCAGTGTTGCGATTAAACCTTATAGCAGTCCGCGTAAAATATATATTATAAGTGAAGGCGAGAAGATGACTGTGCAGGCACAGAATGCCCTGTTGAAGACATTGGAAGAGCCGCCGGAATATACGGTTATTATTATTTTGACAACAAATGTGGATTCGCTTCTGACTACGATTCTTAGTCGGTGTGTCATATTGAATATGAAGCCGGTAAAGGATACACAAGTAAAACGATTCCTGATGGAGACGATGCAGGTACCCGATTATAAGGCGGATATCTGTGTGGCTTTCGCAAGAGGTAATATTGGTAAAGCGAAGCTGCTCGCCTCCAGCGAGGAATTCGACCATGTGAAAGAAGAAGCGGTTACACTTCTTAAATATATTAACGATATGGAAATAAATGAAATTGTCGGAGCCATTAAGAAAATCAGTGAATATAAATTCGATGTGAATGATTATATGGATATCTTATCCATATGGTATCGGGATGTGCTGATGTTTAAGGCTACAAACGATGCAAACCACTTGATTTTCAGGGAGGAAATACAGTATATTAGAAAAGTGGCGGACAGAAGTGCTTATGAAGGAATCGAGAAGGTGATAGCCGCTCTTGAGAAAGCAAAGAACCGCCTGAATGCAAATGTAAATTTCGACTTAACAATGGAACTTCTTCTTCTGACGATTAAGGAGAATTCATAAAAGCCGAGAGCTGTAAAGGACAGGAGGAAAACTGTTAGATGGTAAAAGTAATAGGTGTGCGTTTTCGGACGGCGGGAAAAATATACTTTTTTGACCCCGGACGTTTAGATATAAAAAAAGGTGAGAACGTCATAGTAGAGACGGCCAGAGGAATTGAATATGGTACGGTGATAGGAGAACCCAGAGAAGTAGAGGACAGTAAGGTAATCCAGCCGCTAAAGCCAGTGCTTCGCGTCGCTACACCAAAGGATAGGGAACAGGAAGAAACGAATAAAGTAAAGGAAAAAGAAGCATTCCGTATCTGTCTTGAGAAGATAAGAAAACATGAGCTGGATATGAAGCTAATTGATGCTGAATACACTTTTGATAATAATAAAGTATTGTTTTATTTTACTGCTGACGGAAGGATTGACTTTCGTGAGTTGGTGAAGGATCTGGCGGCAGTCTTTAAGACAAGAATTGAACTGCGTCAGATCGGAGTGAGGGACGAAACAAAGATTGTAGGCGGTATCGGCATATGCGGAAGAGCGCTTTGCTGTCATACATACCTGTCTGAGTTCGTACCGGTGTCCATCAAGATGGCGAAGGAACAGAATCTGTCCTTGAATCCGACAAAAATATCGGGAGTTTGTGGACGTCTGATGTGTTGTCTGAAAAATGAAGAAGAGACTTACGAAGACTTAAACCGCAGATTGCCTAGCGTGGGTGACTATGTGACAACCGATGATGGATTCAAAGGGGAGGTATTGAGTGTTAATGTCTTAAGGCAGCTTGTGAAAGTAGTGATTGAGAAGCCCGATGAAAAGGAAATTCAGGAATACAAAGTGGGTCAGCTTAAGTTCAGGAAAAAGCATAAGAATACGAAAGTGGATGTGAGCGATGAGCAGTTAAAGGCGTTGGAGCGATTGGAAAAGCAGGAAGGGAAGTCGAAGCTTGATGACAATTAATCTAAAAGAGAAGGAGCGGTTGGATGAGCTGCAAAGGAATGGTTATAAGATCATTCAGAATCCTGAAAAGTTCTGTTTCGGTATGGATGCCGTTCTTTTATCCGGTTTTGCCAGGGCGAAAGAGGACGATAAGGTATTGGATCTTGGTACAGGAACAGGAATTATTCCTATACTTATGGAAGCCAAGACGAAAGCAGCTCATTTAACCGGACTGGAGATTCAAGAGGAAAGTGCCGACATGGCGCGAAGAAGCGTAGCACTGAATCATCTTCAGGATAAGATTTCGATTGTACAAGGAGATTTAAAAGAGGCAGGGACGTTATTCGACGCTGCTTCTTTTGATGTTATTACATGTAATCCTCCTTATATGACATCGCAGCATGGTCTTCAGAACCCGGAAGGTCCGAAAGCGATTGCGAGACATGAGATATTATGCACGTTAGAGGATGTAATTGCTCAGACGGCCAAGCTGTTAAAACCCGGCGGAAACTTTTTCATGGTGCATAGGCCATTCCGGTTGGCAGAAATTATGGTACTACTCCACGATTATAAATTGGAACCTAAGAGAATGAAACTTGTATATCCGTATGTGGATAAAGAGCCAAATATGGTGCTGATAGAAGCGAACAGGGGTGGAAAACCTCGTATCACGGTAGAGAAACCGCTGATTGTCTACGAGGAGCCGGGAGTTTATACACAAGAAATATATGATATTTATGGATATTAGAGTAACAGCGAAGATAACGAACTGTTACATATTAGGAGGCGCTATGGCTGGTCTATTATATTTATGTGCAACACCAATTGGAAATCTGGATGATATGACTTTTCGTGTGATCGATACCCTGAAGATGGTGGATGTAATCGCGGCCGAAGATACGAGAAATAGCATTAAGCTGTTGAATCATTTTGGGATAAAAACGCCAATGACGAGTTATCATGAATATAACCGTGTGGAGAAGGCACATTATCTTATCGGACAGATGCAGTCAGGAAAGTCGATTGCTCTTATTACGGATGCAGGGACTCCCGGAATCTCAGATCCGGGAGAAACATTGGTAGCTCTTTGCCAAGAGGCAGGCGTTACAGTTACTTCTCTCCCCGGTGCTGCGGCATGTATTACGGCCCTTACGTTGTCCGGACTGAGTACAAGGCGGTTCTGTTTCGAGGGATTTCTACCTTCTGATAAGAAGGAGAGAAGGGAAATCGTAGGGGAATTGGTGAATGAAAGCCGTACGATGATTATTTATGAGGCTCCGCATCATCTGATTAAGACGTTGCAAGAGCTTTACGAAGCACTGGGAGAGCGTAAGATAAGTATTTGCCGGGAGCTGACTAAGAAGTTTGAGACGGTAATGCCGACGACTCTTAAGGGAGCGCTTACCTTTTATGAAGAAAATGAGCCCAGAGGAGAATATGTACTTGTTATCGAAGGTAAAAGCTTAGAGGAAAAGAAAGAAGAGGCAGCACTTAGCTGGAAAGAGATGCCCATTGAAGAACATGTAAAGCTTTATGAAAGTCAGGGAATAGATAGAAAAGAGGCGATGAAACGGGCAGCGAAGGATAGAGGAATCGGGAAGCGGGAAGTGTATGCCATGCTTCACGGAATCCATGAAAAGGTTTTGGAATAATAACAGATATTAAGTTTATGCGTATATATCCAATATTATTACTTCTTTTTTTGCACGATTATTCTACGATTGAATACATTGTAGTAAGAATAAGGACTATGAAAATCAAAGTACTTTTATAGGAGTTAGATTAGATTGGATTATAATATTACCAATAATCAGATTACATCAAGAGCGGGGATTCCCTATGACGATATTAGCTGGTATGATGTTACAGGGCAGCCTTTTGGCGTTGCTTCCCAGTTTAATGCTATCGTTTTTGGAAATGCCAATAACCTTGTAGATGCCAATGGTGCAATGGCAGTTGGTGGAAATTTCGTCAGTCCAAGGGGATTAAGTCTTGGTTTCGGAGGCGATTTAGAATCGGCAGAAGTAGGCTATTCACCCGATATGGTAAGGTTTCTCGTAGGAAATAATGTTTCAATGAACGGCCCATTAGGTGTGGTAGGCCATGTTGTAACCGGCGGTGATTTTCGTGCTGATAAAGGAAGTACCTATTTAATCGGCAAAAGTGGAATGCCGGGACAAATGCAGGAATTGGAACGTTTATATCACTCGGATTCCGGCAGCCCTTACTGGACACCTAGCGATAAGGGGAACCATTATATCATACCGAGCTACGACGTAGCGCGATTTATTCCTGCAAGACGAGTAGATGCCAATGTTTCCGGTTTCTTCCAAAGTGCAAGAAGCAGTATAGATAATTATAAAAATTGCATTGAGGGACTGGAAGTAAACGGAGAAGTAATAGACAATTTCCACGAATGGATTCTTCGGGGTAATAATCCCAGACAAAACGTATTCTTAATTAATGAACCGAATGGCCTGCTTAGAAAGGGCATTCGTGCAGAAGTACCAGAAGGAAGTTTAGTTATTGTAAGAATAAAAACAGGGGATAATGCACATTTACAATATGGTCTTATGGGAGAACAACATAAGGCAGACCATACTCTCTATGTTTTTGAAGATGCTAAGAATATATTTATGGAAGTTCCAGCTGCAATTTGGGGAAGCTTTTTGGCCCCGCAAGCTACGTTGCATGCTCATTCAACAGGAGGACATATCACCGGTAATGCTGCTTTAAATTCATTTGCGGTAAATCCGAACAGTGGTTTTGAATTCCATCTCCCATCTTTTGTCGGAGGTGTAATATGTGAAATGGGGGAAACACCACTTCCCACAGGTCCAACGACACCAGAATCTACATCACCTGAGGCTCTTGTCTGCCCGGAACCGCCGCCATGTCCGGTTTGTCCGGAATCAGTGCCTTGCCCGGTTTGTCCTACTTGCCCGGAACCAATGCCCTGCCCGACCTGTCCGGAACCGATTTCGTGTCCTGTTTGCCCTGAGCCGATGCCATGTCCTGCCTGTCCGGAGCCGATGCCATGTCCGGTTTGCCCAATCTGCCCGGAACCGATGCCGTGTCCTGCCTGTCCGGAGCCGCCGCCATGTCCGGTTTGCCCGATCTGCCCGGAACCGACGCCATGTCCGCCATGCCCGGTTTGCCCGGTCTGCCCGGAACCGATGCCATGTCCGGTTTGCCCGGTCTGTCCGGAATCGATGCCGTGTCCGCCATGTCCGGAGCCGATGCCTTGCCCGCCTTGCCCGCCGTGTCCGGTCTGCCCACCTTGTCCTAAGTGTATGATCAGTGAGGGTATTATTGCCGGCCGTATCAAAGGTTGTTCCTGCCGCATGGATCATGAGTGGGAATTACGACTTTATCAGATGTGCGGAAAAACCCAGATTCTATTATTCTGCAAATTTATAAATTGCTCCGATCGCTTTGAATTCCAGGTTCCATATAACGGAAGTTATTTATTGAAGGTATGCCCGACAACAAATTTCAGAAGAGGCTGTAATTGCAAACCGATTATAGAGCTTAATAATATCGGAGTATCTAACTTTATCGTTAAATAGAGTGGAGTCAATTGTGGAATAAGTTCAATGTAAAATGCTTAAATTCTGGATTTTAAATTTAAAAACTTCCGGTCTTCATTTTGTCTATGAAGAAACTGGAAGTTTTTATTTTCATGTATCAGGAAATCCTAATACATAAAGCTCTGCGGGCAAAGTATGTACAGCTACGCGCATAAGGAATAAAACCATATATTTCGCATAATTGTATTTAAAAGCTATTTTAATTATTAAAAAAGTTAGTTGACAAACAATAAAAGAGTATATATACTTTGAATATCAAACAATTTAAAAAAGATAGTGATTATCCGACAAATGGCTGGTAATACACTAATAAGATTAAAGGAGATATTGAAATGTTAGAAAGAGTAAAAGAGATTATTCAGGAGCAATTAAGTTTAGACGGAGTGGCGATTACAGAAAGTTCATCCTTTAAGGATGATTTGGGAGCAGACTCTCTTGATTTGTTCGAATTGGTTATGGCATTCGAAGAAGAATATGGCGTTGAGATTCCTTCCGAGGATTTGGAGCAGATCACGACAGTCGGCGCTGTTATTGAATATATGAAAAACAAGGGCGTAGAAGCATAAGATGAAGACGAGAATCACCGAATTATTGGGAATTGAATATCCGATTATCCAAGGCGGTATGGCGTGGGTAGCAGAATATCATCTTGCAGCCGCGGTATCGGAAGCCGGAGGGCTGGGACTGATAGGAGCTGCCAGTGCTCCCCCTGAGATTGTCAGAGAGCAGATTCGTGAAGCGAAGAAACTAACCGATAAGCCGATTGGTGTGAACGTTATGCTTTTGAATCCCAATGCCGAAGAAGTAGCTAAGGTTATTGTGGAGGAAGGGATTAAAGTAGTGACGACCGGAGCCGGCAATCCCGGAAAATTCATGGAACTGTGGAAGAGTGCAGGCGTGAAGGTAATTCCCGTAGTTGCCAGCGTAGCCATGGCTAAAATGATGGAACGTGCAGGTGCGGATGCTATTATTGCAGAAGGTACTGAAGCAGGAGGGCATATTGGCTCGATTACGACTATGGTACTGCTTCCCCAGATAGTGGATGCGGTGAGTATCCCGGTGGTGGGTGCCGGCGGCGTTGCGGATGAGAGAGGTTTTGCAGCTGCAATGATGCTCGGGGCAGATGCAGTACAAATGGGTACAATATTTATAACTGCTAAAGAATCCATTGTACATAGCAATTATAAACAGAAAGTAATTACTGCGAAAGACATCGATTCAGAAGTGACAGGAAGAAGTACGGGGCATCCGGTGCGTTCTCTCAGAAATAAAATGACGAGGGAATATCTGAAACTGGAAGAAGAGGGTGCTTCCTTTGAAGAATTGGAATATCTGACTTTAGGATCTTTAAGGAAAGCAGTAGTAGATGGCGATGTAATCAATGGAACAATTATGGCTGGTCAGATAGCCGGATTGGTAAAAGAGGAAAAGAGCTGTGAAGAGATCATTCACGGAATTATCTCACGAGCAGAAAAGCTATTAAAAATGTAGGCGGAAGGTCCGTATGGGCGGACCTTCATTTTTTAGAATAATATTTTGACAGTCAAAGTAAATTGACAAATGGAGAGGCAGACTTTATTATGAGTAAAATAGCATTTATTTTTCCCGGACAGGGAACGCAGTATATTGGGATGGGAAAAGACTTTTACGAGGAATGTAAGGTAAGCAGGGAAATGTTTGAGTTAGCAGGAAAAGCGGCAGATTTAGATGTTGCGTCCCTGTGTTTTGAAAAAAATGAAAAAATTAATATTACGGAGTATACACAAATAGCGATGCTTGCGACTGAGGTCGCTATTTTAAAAGCGATAGAAGAAAAAGGATATAAGCCGGATGTGACTGCGGGCTTAAGCCTGGGGGAATATGGTGCACTTGCTGCCGCAGGGGTCATGAGCCCGGAAGATATATTTAAAATAGTAAGGAAAAGAGGTATTTACATGCAGGAGGCAGTTCCTGTAGGTGGTGCTATGACAGCAGTACTTGGACTCCCTTCTGACCGGATCGAACGAATCTGTGAGGAAACACAAGGGATGGTGAGTATAGCGAATTATAATTGCCCGGGGCAAATTGTAGTGACCGGAGAGGCAGAGGCAGTAGGAAAGGCATCAGAGGCATTTATAGCAGAGGGTGCCAAAAGATGTATTCCATTGAATGTCAGCGGCCCTTTCCATTCTCCGCTCTTGAAGGGAGCAGGGGAAAGGCTGGAAGAGGCATTGGAGGAAGTAATGATACGAGAAATAGCGATTCCCTATCTGTCCAATGTGACCGGGAATTATGTGACGGAAAAAGAGCAGGTGAAACAGCTATTGACCGCGCAGGTATCTTCCAGTGTAAGATGGCAGCAGAGTGTGGAGCGGATGATTGCGGACGGTGTGAATACCTTCGTGGAAATCGGACCCGGAAAAACATTGAGCGGATTCATACGCAAGATTGAAAAAGAGGTAAAAGCAGAGCACAAAATTACCGCAATTAATATTGAGAAAGTAGAAGATATGGAGAATCTTGTTACTATTCAGCCTACGGCTTCCTAGCAACAATAGTAGCTGTAAATAGTAGCATAATGCACACATATACTACCGATTATTTATTAACATGGGAGAGGAGCGAAGTAATGTTAGAGGGAAAAATAGCACTGATAACAGGGGCGAGCAGAGGAATTGGGCGTGAAATAGCACTTACACTCGCCGGATATGGAGCGGACGTAATTGTAAATTACAATGGCTCTGAGGATAAGGCGAAAGAAGTTGTAAAAGAAATTGAAAATATGGGAAGAAAAGCAGTAGCAGTACAGTGTTCTGTGGCGGATTACACAGCCTGCGGAAAGATGATAGAGGAAATGCTGGGGGCTTTTGGGCATATCGATATTCTCGTGAACAATGCCGGTATTACGAAAGATAATCTTATGATCAAGATGTCGGAAGAGGATTTCGATGCGGTCATAGATACTAATTTAAAGGGAACTTTCAACACGATAAAGCATATGTACCGGCCTTTTATTAAGCAACGGAGCGGAAGGATCATTAATCTGTCGTCCGTGTCCGGTGTGCTCGGTAATCCCGGTCAGGCGAATTACTCCGCTTCCAAGGCAGGGGTAATAGGACTTACGAAGAGTATGGCCAAAGAGTTGGCGGGAAGAAATATTACAGTAAATGCGGTAGCGCCAGGATACATCGATACGGATATGACTCAGGCGATGGGTGAGGCTGCGAAAGAAGCAATTATTTCACAAGTGCCGTTAAAACGTGCAGGACAGCCGAAGGAAATTGCTGAGGCGGTAGCATTTCTTGCCAGTGATAAGGCGGGATATATTACCGGTCAAGTGATTTCAGTGGATGGCGGAATGGCTATATAGAGCAGCTAGGATGAAAGGAGAATGGGAATTATTATGAAGAAGAGAGTTGTGGTTACCGGAATGGGGGCAATTACCCCGATTGGACTTAATGTAGAGGAATTCTGGGCTAGTGTCAAAGAAGGAAAAGTAGGCTTTGATAATATCACCAAATTTGACACCTCCGAATATAAATGCAAGCTGGCAGCAGAGGTGAAGGGATTCGAAGGGAAAAACTTCATGGATGTTAAGGCGGCGAAGAGAATGGAATTGTTTAGCCAGTATGCGGTAGCAGCATCTAAAGAAGCACTTGAAGATGCCGGAATCGATATGGAAAAAGAGGATGCTTTCCGAGTAGGTGTAGCTATGGGATCCGGAATAGGTTCTTTGCAGGCGATGGAAAGAGAACATACAAAGCTTCTGGAAAAAGGACCGGGCCGCGTTAACCCATTATTGGTTCCCCTTATGATTTGCAATATGGCAGCAGGCAATGTATCCATTCAGTTTGGGCTAAGGGGTAAGAATATTAACGTAGTGACAGCCTGTGCCACAGGAACCAACTCTATCGGAGAAGCATTCCGTTCCATTCAGTACGGAGAGGCGGATGTCATGGTAGCGGGAGGAACAGAAAGCAGCATTACTCCGGTTGGTATGGCAGGATTCACTGCACTGACAGCACTTACTACTTCGGAAGATAAATATAGATGTTCCATACCTTTTGATAAGGAAAGAAGCGGATTTGTTATGGGAGAAGGCTCGGCAGCCATTGTATTGGAGGAGTTAGAGCACGCCCGGAAAAGAGGCGCGAAGATATATGCAGAGGTCGTAGGCTATGGATGTACTGCAGATGCTTATCATATTACCTCTCCCGCCGAGGATGGAGGAGGAGCGGCGAAAGCCATGGAATTCGCTATCAAGGATGCAGAAATCCAGCCGGAGAATATCACCTATATCAATGCTCATGGAACGAGCACTCATCACAATGATTTATTTGAAACGAGAGCGATTAAGATGACTTTTGGCGATCATGCGAAGAATATTAAAATTAACTCTACAAAATCTATGGTAGGTCATTTACTGGGTGCGGCAGGAGCGCTGGAGTTCTTAACTTGTATTAAAGAATTGGAAGAAGGTTATATCCATCGTACGGTAGGCTATCTCGTACCTGATGAAGAATGTGATTTGAATTATTGTAAAGAGGCGTTCGAGGAAGACTTTACCTATGCCCTTTCCAATTCGCTGGGCTTCGGAGGACATAACTCCACCATAATTGCTAAGAAGTATAATAGATAGGAGAAAAAAATGTCTGTTTTAACAACTAAGGAAATTATGAAAATTATTCCTCACAGACACCCATTTTTGCTCGTTGACACAATAGAGGAGTTGGAAGAGGGGAAAAGAGCGAAGGGGAAAAAGTGCGTGACTTATAATGAGCCGTTTTTTGTAGGACATTTTCCGGAAGAACCTGTTATGCCGGGAGTGTTGGTCGTAGAGGCTCTGGCTCAGGTAGGGGCGGTAGCTTTACTCAGTGATCCGGACTTCAAGGGTAAGACGGCATATTTTGGAGCGATCAATTCGGCAAAATTCAGGAAAAAAATTGTGCCGGGTGATGTGCTTATATTGGAAACTGAAATTATTAAAAGAAAAGGTCCTATTGGCATAGGCAGTGCAAAAGCATATGTAGACGGCAAGCTGGCAGTGCAGGCAGAACTTACTTTTGCGATAGGCAGCTCGGAGGAATCATGAGCAATAGTTTATTAAAACCTTTAAAAATCGGAGATCTGACGGCTAAAATTCCAGTAATACAAGGCGGAATGGGTGTTGGTATCAGTTTGTCAGGATTGGCGGGAGCAGTAGCGGCCAGTGGCGGAATAGGGGTGATCTCCACCGCACAGATCGGATATAGAAGTGAGAACTTCTACAAGGATCCGCTAGGGTGTAATCTGCATGCCATAAAAGAAGAAATAAATAAGGCGAGAAAAACTGCCGGAAGCGGAATTATCGGAGTCAACATCATGGTGGCGACGAAACGATATGAGGAATATGTAAAGGCAGCGGTAGCGGCAGGTGTGGATATTATCATATCAGGAGCAGGGCTGCCTATGACTTTACCGGAGTTGGTGGGGAAGGCGAAGACGAAGATCGCACCGATTGTTTCCAGCCTAAAATCTGCGCAAGTTATCCTGAAATACTGGGGAAAGAAATATGACAGACTTCCCGATATGGTTGTGATAGAAGGACCTTTAGCCGGTGGACATCTCGGCTTTAAGGGGGAACAGCTCACACAGATGGAAGAATTAAATTATGATGGAGAAATTCGCAAGATTATTGAGCATGTAACGGAATATGCAGGAGAATACGGTAAAGAAGTTCCTGTAGTTATTGCAGGAGGGATCTATACGAGAGAAGATGCGGAGCATGCATTCTCGCTCGGTGCATCCGGCGTTCAAGTGGGAACCCGTTTCGTGACTACTTACGAATGCGATGCTTCTGAGGCATATAAGCAGGCATATATCGATGCGGCCAAAGAGGATATCATTATTGTAAACAGTCCGGTAGGAATGCCTGCCAGAGCTATTTCCAATGAGTTTACAAGAAGGGCAGGAGAAGGAAGAATTCCTCCTGAAAGATGTTCCGGTTGCATTATAACCTGTAATCCGGCAGAAACACCGTATTGTATTACACAGGCTCTCATTCACGCAGTAAAGGGAAATATAAAGGAAGGACTCCTCTTTTGCGGGGCAAATGCTTATAAAGCGAAGAAGTTAGAGTATGTAAAGGATATTATGGAAGAATTTAAAATAGATGAAAAAAAGCAAGATATCCTTAGAATGGGGGATTAGTATGATTACAAAAATTATTGGAACAGGAAGCTGCCTCCCATCTCATGTGGTAAGTAACGATGACTTATCAAAGATTATGGATACGTCCGATGAGTGGATTTCCAGCCGTACCGGTATTAGAGAAAGGCATCTGGCAAAGGAAGAAACTACCGCATTTATGGCATCAGAATCAGCCAAAAGAGCACTTAAAGACGCAGGAGTAGATGCAAAAGAAATCGATTTGATTATCGTAGGAACAATTACCGGTGATTATGTAACCCCATCTACTGCCTGTGAAGTGCAGGCACAGCTAGGTGCGGATAAAGCGGTGGCCTTCGATGTGAATGCCGCATGTTCAGGATTTATGTTCGGTTTACATACAGCCCATATGTATTTGCAGTCGGGTATTTATAAAACAGCCCTAATCATCGGTGCGGAGACCTTATCGAAGATTATGGACTGGAATGATAGAAGTACATGTGTCCTTTTTGGGGACGGAGCGGGAGCTGTCGTAATCAGGTCATATACGGATGAAGAGGCAAATGAGAATGGAATGGGCGGTACCGGAGGTCTGCTCGCTTTTTCCCAAGGCTCCGATGGGGCAAAGGGAATTGTCCTGGCTTGCAGAGATCGGGTAAATAATAATCCGCTGATAAGCAATCCTATTGAGCAGGGATATTTATCCATGGATGGGCAGGAGGTATATAAATTCGCAGTGAGTACGGTGCCGGCTTCCATTCATGAGGCTCTTTCATTATCGGGGCTGAAAGCGGAAGATATTAAATATTTCGTACTTCATCAGGCGAATGTGCGGATCATCCAGTCCGTGGCGAAACGTTTGAAGGTAAGCGAAGACAGATTCCCCGTGAATCTGGATCATTGTGGAAATATATCGGCAGCGAGCGTACCGATTCTGCTGGATGAAATGAATCAAAAAGGAATGTTGAGCCGTGGAGATAAAATAGTTATGTCCGGATTCGGGGCAGGGCTCACCTGGGGAACGACTGTAATTGAATGGTAAAAGCCATAGTCTATGTAACGAGAAACAAAACCCTTAAGTTTTACAGGAATATATAAGCAAGCGCGTGAATATAGTTTAGTCAAATAATGATAAAGGATTTCTATGCTAAATTATATTTGGGCAATTATGATTATTATTGGAGTGATATATGGGGCGTTTACAGGTAATATAGAAGCAGTGAGCAATGCTGCCTTGAATTCGGCAGGTGAAGCGGTATCCTTATGTATTACGATGGTAGGGGTAATGTCCTTGTGGGTTGGTTTGATGCAGATAGCCCAGACTTCCGGGCTAATCCGTAAGATGACTGATGGAATTCAACCGTTTATGTCCTTTATGTTTCCTCGGATACCGAAGGAACATGCGGCAAGGGAATATATATCTACCAACATCATAGCGAATATATTGGGATTGGGATGGGCATGTACTCCGGCAGGGCTCAAGGCGATGGAAGCGCTGGCGCAGTTGGAGAAGGAACGCGGTAATCCTGAATACATAGGAAGAGATAATAAGAGAGCCAGAACGGCCAGCCCGGAGATGTGTACCTTTCTTATATTGAATATTTCATCGCTACAGTTAATTCCGGTCAATATGATTGTATACAGGAATCAGTATGGCAGTATCAATCCGGCGGCGGTAATCGCTCCGGCTTTGATTGCTACTTTTCTAAGTACGGTAGTAGCTGTCATATATTGTAAGATGATGGAGAAGAAGTAATTGAAATGATAAAAGCAGTAAAATTACAAATAAAGTCCTTAAAATAGAATTGCTCCGTTTGGAGTAATTCTATTTTTGTTTCTGCCATATACAGAGAGCTAATAATGTAATGATTTGTAACTGTTCAATACTTTATCAGTTATAATAATTTTTGAATTCTTATATTAATTGAAGGAATTTTATGAGATACTATATGGGTATTGATTGTATTTAAAGCTAAGCAAATATAAAATCAATCATATGAAGAAAGTATAATATTATACTGCGCCGAGCAAAGCGAGTGTGCAAAAAACATACCATGGCCGCTTGCGGACAAGGTATATAGGTTTAGATGATAGAAAGGAATGAATATGGAAAATAAGAATTCTTATAAAGTTCATTTTGCGATAATTGGAACGAGTAAAATTGCAGAAAGTTTTCTGGAGATAGCGGCTGATAACCGGGAATTCAAGCTGGAGGCAGTATATTCCAGAGATAAAGAGAAAGCTGCAAGTTTTTCGGAAAAATATGGTGCTATAAAGGCATATGACAATCTGGAAGCCATGGCAAACGACAAAGAGATTGATGCAGTCTACATTGCTAGCCCCAATTCATTACATTATGAACAGGCTCAGCAATTCATAAGAGCCGGAAAGCATATATTATGTGAAAAGGCATTGGGATCGAATAGACATGAAGTAGAAAATATGATACAGTCTGCAAAAGAAAATCAGGTGATTTTGCTGGAAGCAATGCGTTCGGTACATGATCCGGGGTTTCAAGTAATCAAAGACAATCTATACAAAATAGGGAAACTTCGTAAAACAGCATTTCGATATTGCAGATATTCGAGTAGGTATGATTCATTTAAACTTGGAGAGATGCATAACATTTTTGACACCAAGTTCTCTGCCGGGGCACTTATGGATATTGGAATATATTGTGTGGAACCAATGATTGCACTATTCGGGACACCGTTATCCTTCCAGGCTGAATCTGTCATATTGAGGGGTGGAATCGACGGAGCCGGTACTATTTTGGCAAAGTATGATGGTATGGTGGCAGAACTGAGTTATTCCAAAATTTCTGATTCTTTTATGCCCAGCGAGATACAGGGTGAATTAGGAACAATGGTGATACAAACTATTTATAATCCGGCGGAAATAAGGATTCGCTATCAGAATGGATATGAAGAGAAGCTTGAAACTGAGTCAAGTGATAATAATATGAAATATGAATTAGAAACATTTATAAATGCGGTAAAAGGGAAGAAAGATATCTCAGAGTATCAGCAGATTTCATATGATGCAATAAAGTTGATGGACGCAGTCAGGGAAGAATGCGGAGTTATATTTCCTGCGGATAAAAGTACTGATTAGAGTATACATATATTTGAATGCAAAGATGGGCTTAGCTCATCTTTGTTTTATGTAATAAGAAAGTGATCCTGCGGCATAAAAATGGATGCGCAGCTACGCGCGCAAAATAAAAGCCGTACTGTCAAGGCATCGGGTTAATGTATTAAAGTTTTTCTGTACTTTATGATATATGTCTATGTATTTATAGGGATAACTGGTATAATAATGACGAGGAGAATAGAACGAATATGAAGAGAGATATTACGCAGATTATAAGGATGCAAAGGACATTCTATGAGACAGGAGTGACGAAGCAATATAGATTTCGTATGAAGGCATTGGAGCGCCTGGAACATGCGCTTGAAGTATATGAAGAGGAGCTGAAACAGGCCCTGAAGGAAGATTTGAATAAGTCCCCTTCAGAAAGTTATATGGCAGAAATCGGATTAACGAAATCGGAGCTATCCTATGTAAAGAAGCATCTGCATAAATGGTCAACCCCAAGAAAGGTACCTACACCGATGGCTCAATTGCCGGGAGAGAGCTTTATCATACCGGAGTCTTATGGAGTGGCTCTTATTATGGCACCATGGAATTATCCTGTGTTGCTATGTCTGGAACCTCTTATTGGTGCGGTGGCAGCAGGAAACTGCGTCGTACTCAAGCCTTCCGCATATGCACCGGCGACTTCTGCCATTTTGAAAAGGATGTTAAAGGATATTTATCCTGAGAAATTCGTGGCAGTGGTGGAAGGAGGAAGGGAAGAGAATGTTATGCTCTTGGAACAACGGTTCGACTATATCTTCTTTACAGGAGGTGTATCCGTAGGGAGAATGGTTCTGGAGAAGGCGGCCAAGCACTTGACTCCGGTTACTTTGGAACTGGGAGGAAAAAGTCCCTGTGTGGTAGACAAGACTGCGAATATAGAGATAGCAGCAAGGAGGATTGCATTTGGTAAGATTATGAATGCAGGGCAGACTTGTGTTGCTCCCGACTATCTCTTAGTGCATAAGGATATAAAAGAAGAATTGGTGGGATGCATATGCAATGAACTTGTGCAAATGTTAGGAGAAAATCCCCTTGAGAATTCTGATTATCCAAAGATAATCAATCAGAAGCATTTTGAGCGGCTGCTTCATTTGATAGAGGGAGAGAAGGTAGTGACAGGAGGGCACTTTAAGGCAGAGACAAGGCAGATTGTTCCTACGGTGTTAGACGAGGTTTCTCTCGATTCACCGATTATGCAGGAAGAAATATTCGGTCCGATATTGCCGGTGCTTACGTTTCAAGCGAAGGAGGAAATACAGGAAATTATATCTTCCTTCGAGAAGCCGCTAGCATTTTATCTATTTACGGAAGATAAGGAGATGGAAGAATGGGCTCTTAGAACATTCTCTTTTGGGGGAGGATGCATCAACGATACGATTATGCATCTGGCATCTTCCTATCTTTCTTTCGGTGGGGTGGGGTATAGTGGTATGGGTGGATACCATGGAAAAGAAAGCTTCGAAACGTTCAGCCATAGAAAGAGTGTGCTGAAAAGAGGTCATCATCCGGATGTCACATTACGCTATCATCCATATACTGCTGCAAAGGATAAAATAGTTCGGCTATTTCTAAAGTAAAGATTCATTATGAGGGATGAACAAAGGAGAAGAGTGCGTATGAGACTAAGAGATTACAAGGTAAGGACAAAGATGTTGATATTAGGTATTATCATAGTTGTAGCTATGGCAGGTATATGCGCCGGTTTCCTTACCAGCGTGAGCAGGGTGAGCAATGAATCGCTCGATAAGCTGGAAGCGGTGATGTTAGAGGACTATGACAGGCAGATTAAGACACAGGTATATAATGCGTTATCTATGTTGGATGCGATATATGCCAAACATGAAGCCGGAGAATATACATTGGAGGAAGCGAAGAAGTTAGGTGCAGACCTTCTCAGAGAGATGCGCTATGGTGAAGGATGTTATTTCTGGGCAGATACTTATAATGGAGACAATATAGTACTGCTCGGTAATGCCACGGAAGGTACGAATCGAATAGCGGCCAAAGATGCCAATGGCTATGAGATGGTAAAAGAAATTATCAGGGTGGGACAGGAAGCTGACGGGGGATATGCCGATTATTGGTTTCCAAAAGAAGGAAGTGAAGAATCTTTTCCTAAGCGTTCTTATAGCAAGGCGTTCGAGCCATTTGGATGGGTAGTAGGAACCGGAAATTATATCGATGATATTAATATAGAGGTGGATAAAAACAGACAAGAACAGCAAGCTTATATTTCACAGAGCCTTATGAAGTTATTTATCATCGTTGTAATAGTTCTTTTGATAGAGGCTTTCTTCACATTTATAATAGCAAGAGAGATTATTAAGGCTTTAAAGACAGCGCTTGCTTATAATGAGCTGTTGGGGCAAGGAGATTTCACAGTTACGCTTCCGGATAGCTTCTTAGCTCGTAAGGATGATTTCGGGGTATTATCCAGAACGATGGATCAGATGAAAAATAACTTAAAAGAGTTAATTAGCGAAATTCATGGAGATATTCATGTTATCAAAGAAATGACCGGCAGCATTAATGATAAGGTATTGGAAGTAAATGTGGAAATGGAAACGGTATCTGCTACCACCCAAGAACTTGCGGCGAGTATGGAAGAGACAGCAGCTTCTTCCGAAGAGATTACAGCCATGTCACAGGAAATAGAAGTCTCTGCCAAGAATATTGCCGGCAAGTCGGAAGAAGGCGCTCAAAGAGTAGCAGATATTCTTAAAAGGGCGGAAATAGCCAGGGAAGAGACAAGGAAGGATCATGAAGCTGCAAGGCAAATTAATGGTCAGATTAAGACAGCGCTCGGACAGGCGTTAGAGAACATTAAAATAGTGGAAGAAATTAGTGCCCTATCCGATTCCATTATGGGAATTACATCGCAGACGAATATGCTCGCCCTGAATGCTTCAATAGAGGCAGCAAGAGCGGGAGAAGCCGGGAAAGGGTTCGCTGTCGTTGCGGAGCAGATAAGAATTCTGGCGGAGCAGTCCAGACAGACAGTGGTAAATATACAGCAAATAACAAGTCAGGTGAAGGAAGCGGTATCGGAACTTTCATTGTATGCGAAACAGTTGCTCGAATTCGTATCTACTGATGTGTCCAGGAGCTATAATAACTTTGACGGAACAGTGCAAGCATACCAGGAAGATTCTCAATTCGTGGATGGGTTGGTAAATGAATTCAGTAAAGAGGCCATTCGCCTATTAGATGCTATCACGGGAATTATGGAAGCGATAGAGGAAGTGGGGCATGCTTCTAATGAAGGGGCAGAAGGAACGACGGATATAGCATCGAAAGTTACTGATGTAGTGATGCAGACCGGACAGATGACTAATGCAGTCCAGGAGGCGAACGAAAGAGTACTGAAGGTAAATGGAGAAATTAGGAAGTTCAAGACAGAGTAAGAATGCATATGGAGGTAAAAATGGGAAGAGATGAAGAACTTCGAATGACATATTCAGGGTTGCTTATGAAGGATGGAGAAAAGATGGTGCGTGTCAGCTTCGAGCGTGGGAAAAAAGCCTATGCGGAAGGGATTATACCAAGGGGTGTTATTGAGAAGTCTTCAGGATTCAGCAAAGAGGAAATCGAAATGCTTACCATTTACCTGCAAGACAATGCTACGGATATCATTAATCGGGCAAAAGGTGTTAACTTCCTGAATGAATGGATAGGAAGAAAAGAATAGAAAAGAGTAAAAGCCACTCTTAGCGATACGGATGTAATATGAAAAGAAATGAATGAATAGAATGAGGTAACGAAAAGTAAAATGAGGAATTCATCATTTTAAACGTATTGACCAATATCTCTAATATTATTATTCCTGTTATCATTTTCTACATCGTAGCCTATGGTGTGATAAATAAGCAAAAAGTATATGAAGAATTCATTAAAGGAGCAAAGGATGGATTTCGTACAGTCATCGACATTATGCCTACGTTAGTAGGCTTGATGGTGGCTGTAGGAGTGCTGAGGGCATCGGGATTCCTCGGGTTTATCGGAAGAATATTCCGGGGAGTGACCGATGTAATTGGTTTTCCATCGGAACTTGTTCCCCTTGTATTTATTAAGATGTTCTCATCTTCGGCGGCAACCGGTCTCGTTCTCGATATTTTCAAGACATATGGACCGGACTCACGGATTGGGATGATTACCTCCATTATGATGAGTTGTACGGAGACTATTTTCTATACGATGAGTGTGTACTATATGGCAGCCAAGGTAACGAAGACCCGCTATACACTTGCCGGGGCTCTTATCAGTACGCTTGCGGGGATTGTTTGTAGTGTAATATTAGCGGGATTTACATAAGAAAGGTAATTTATAATGTATACGAAAAGAGATTTATTAGAAAGCCTGGATCGAATTGGGGTTGATAGGGCGGGAACGCTGATGGTGCAATTATCCTGTAAGGCGATTGGAGAAGTAGAGGGGCGTGGGGATACAGTACTGGATGCGCTTATGGAGTATATGGAATCGGGGCTGTTGGTATTGGCTGCCCATACGTGGGATAATGTGGATGTAAAGAACCCGGTAATGGATGTGCTGTATACACCGAGTTGTGTCGGTTTTTTGACAGAAAGATTCCGTAAACGTCCCGGTGTATATCGCTCACTGCATCCTACTCATTCGTTGTCTGCGTACGGTAAAGATGCAAAGGAATTCATTGCCGGTGAAGAGAAGATATCTACGCCTTGTGGAGAAGGTGGGGCGTATCATAGGCTATGGCAGAGAAATGCACAAATTCTCCTTATCGGTGTGAATTTTACCCGCAATACCTATATTCATGGTGTAGAGGAATGGGATGGTGCGGAAGGATCGATTTCCGATCAAAAGACGGACTTGTATGTAATTAATGAAGAAGGCCGGAGGATCTATACCCCTCAATATCGTCATTGTTCTGCACTCGGTTCTGAGGTATTCAGCAAGCTGGAGCCACAGGCGGTACAAGAAGGAATTCTGACCCTTGGAAGATTCGGAGATGCAACGACTCGCCTGATGAGGGCGGTGTCCCTCCGTGAGATGATCGCTCCGCTTCTGCAGGAGGATACACGGTATTTGATGCGTTATTAGTAAGCGATCAATTTTAATATAATTTGTTCTTTATGGAAGCTGATTTTTATTGAAATCAGCTTCTTATTTTTTGCTATGAGCAATGTAATTGCTCGCAAAACAACAAGAAATCTTAACTTTCGCAAAAAAAGAAAACCTATAATTTTAAAAAGCAAATATTTGCAATTCTTTCGCAATTATCTTGAATTTTCCCAGTAAACATTATTTGCTACACTCAATCTATGGAAAATTTAATCTTCGCAAGAAGGCAAGGTGTACCTTGCAGAAATGAGGAAAAATGAAAAAGAGATTGGTAAGTGTACTTATGAGTGTAACAATGGCAGCATCTTTGCTAGCAGGGTGCGGAAGCGGCGCAGGCGGCAGCAGTGCTGTTGCCAACACGGGAGATACAGCAGCTTCGGATGCATCATCACAGGCCGAAGCTACGGTGGAAGCAGAAGAAGAGACCGCTGCTGTAGATATTCCATTGGCCGGAGCGTGCTGGTATAACTTCGCGGATACTTTTATTTCCAATGCGAGACAGTCATTATTAAATATTGCTGCTGCGGACGGAGCAATTGCAGTGGAAGATGCGGATAGCCAGAATGATACGGCAACACAGACAAATAATATGAACAATATGTTCTCTAAGGATGTAGATTATCTGATATTAAATAATATTAACACAGGAGCAATTGATGATATCTGTAATCAGATCCTTGAACAAGGAACTTATGGAATCTTTGCTAATACAGATAGCCCTTCCGACGAGAACTTTGAGAAGAATGAGAAGCTATACAGCGTATCTTCTGTTGCGACACAATCCGGCGATATTATGGGTGAAGCAATTGTAGAATATTGGAAAGCTAATCCGGATGCGGATAGGAATGGTAATGGTAAATTAGATTATATTATGCTCTTAGGTATCCAGGGTCATTATGACACAACGGTTCGCTCTCAATACTCCGTACAGAAAATTGTGGACTCAGGAATTGAAGTGAATCAAATTGGCGGAGATCTTGTATGTGAATATTCCAGAGCGAAGGCACAAGAAGCGGTAGCGGCCTTACTCGCTAACTATAGCGATGATATTGATGCTATTATAGCTTGCAATGACGATATGGCGTTAGGTGGAATTGAAGCGCTGAAGGCCGGTGGATTTTTCGGTGAAGATGGCAAGAAAGTGTTGGTTGCAGGCGTAGATGCAACGGCAGTAGGCTGCGACGCTGTTAGAGAAGGAACTTTATTAGTAACTGCATTAAATAATCCGATTACACTTGCCAAAGCAACTTATAAAGTAATGAAATTAACGAGTGAAGGAAAAGAAGTAACAACAGAGTCTATGGGTCTTGACGGAGTTACAGTAGAAGGACGCCGCGTATGGATCGATTACAAGGCGATTACGAAAGATAACGTGGACGAAGCAAACTACGATATTAATGATACTGTAATAGAATAAATGAACCGCTTGTAAAAGCAGAATGGGAGGACAGGTATGCAAGGCTCTCAGCTTGTTCTGAAGATGGAAAATATATCAAAGAGATTTCCCGGTGTAAAGGCACTCGATAAAGTAAGCTTAGATGTTAAGCCGGGTACGGTTCATGCGTTGATGGGAGAGAATGGTGCCGGTAAATCCACTTTAATGAAGTGTGCTTTCGGCCTGTATCATCCGGATGAAGGAAGTATCTATGTGGAAGGCAAAGAGGTGCATTTTGAAAACGCCAGAAACGCCATGGATTGTGGAATTGCTATGATTCATCAGGAGTTACACCCCATCAAGACAAGAAATGTTATGGAAAATATATGGGTGGGGAGAATTCCCTATAAGAAAATAGCGGGTATCCATTGGGTGGATGAAAAAAGAATGTACAACGATACAAAAGCGCTTTTCGAAGAATTAGGAATTGATATTAATCCGAAAGCGATGGTAGGAGAATTATCGGTATCGCATTGCCAGCTTCTTGAGATTGCCAGAGCAGTTTCTTATAATGCTAAGGTTATTATCATGGATGAACCCACTTCTTCTCTAACGGAGACGGAGGCGGAGCTCTTGTTTAAGATTATCCGTTCACTTCTGGAAAAGAAGGTAGCTATTATTTACATATCGCACAAAATCGAAGAGATCTTAGAGATTTCCGATGAAGTAACGATTATGAGAGACGGCCAGCTTGTGGGATGCTGGCCGGCTGCAGAACTCACGATGGATACAATAGTGAATCGTATGGTGGGAAGGGAAATGACGCAAAGATTCCCGGAGAAGACACATGTACCCGGGCAGGAATATCTTAGAGTACAAAATCTCACTGCCGCCAGTGAACATTCTTTCAAGGATATAAGCTTCAGCTTAAAAAGAGGAGAGATTCTGGGAGTAGGCGGATTAGTGGGAGCACAAAGAACAGAATTGATGGAATCTATTTTTGGTCTGCGCCCTATATCCGGTGGGAAAATATTCATCGATGGGAAAGAAGTGAGTATTAAATCTCCTAGGCAAGCTATTAAACATGGAATGGCCCTTTTGACAGAGGAGCGGCGTGCTACCGGTATTATTCCTATGCTTTCTGTTATGGAGAATATTGTAGTATCCAATCAGAATGCGTATCCCAAGAAGTATAGGAAAGGGTTATTCTTAAATGAGAAGAAGAGAAGGGAAGATGCTTTAAAATACGTAGATTCCTTATCGATTAAAACTCCGACTCTCAAACAGCAGATTATGCACTTATCCGGCGGCAATCAGCAAAAGGCGCTGCTCGGCAGATGGATGTTAATAGAACCGAATATCTTAATATTGGATGAGCCTACGAGAGGGATTGATGTAGGAGCCAAATATGAAATCTACTGTCTGATGGAAGAAATAGCAAAGGCAGGAAAATGTGTTATTATGATTAGTTCTGAGATGCCGGAGCTTATGGGAATGGCGGACAGAATTCTGGTAATGTGTGAAGGCCATTTATCCGGAATATTGGAGCAGGATGAGATTTCTGACGAAAGGATTATGTATCTTGCCAGTACCTATGAAGCCGGCAAAGGAGAAGAAAATTATGATAGCAAAGCAATTTAACCTTAAGAAGTTTTTAACGAACTATGCTCTTTACATAATTATGATAATAATGATCATTGTAATAGCGGTAATTTCTCCTAAGTTCCTGTCATTTAGGGTGCTGAGAGATATTTTTATGCAAAGTTCCACACGAATTTTAGTGGCGCTCGGATGTATGTTCATTATCGTGTGCGGTTCCGCGGATCTTTCGGGAGGCCGTGTAGTTGGCCTGGCAGCAGTGTTTGCAGGGTCTTTCGCACAACAAGCTACATACTATAATAAATTTTGGCCCGGAATCGGTGAGCTTCCTATTATCGTTCCTATTTTTTCCGGTATTGCTATCGGTGCATTGTTCGGGATGATAAGTGGATTCACAGTTTCGAAGCTGCGGGTGCCGGCCTTTTTGGCAACGCTTGGAACACAAATGATAGCCTATGGCGTTAACTGTCTATATTTTAATAAGGCCCCCAACAATTCTCAACCACTTGGCGGTTACACCGAAGGCTTTAGTAAACTGGGGACGGGTTCCTTATTCGGAATTCCGTACTTAATTATTATTTCCTTAGGAGTGGCAGTTATCATATGGATCTTCCAAACAAAGACATGTCTTGGAAAGCAGATTTTTGCGGTAGGCGGTAACCCTGATGCGGCGAAAGTATCAGGAATCAACGTATTCAAGACATTAATGGTTACATTTACCGTTGCAGGAGCCTTATATGGCCTGGCCGGATGCCTGGAGGCCGCCAGAACAGGAAGTGCCACAAGCAGTTATGGACTTGGATATGAATTAGATGCGATTGCTTCTTGTATTGTAGGAGGATGCTCCGCAGGGGGTGGTGTAGGAAGAGTTCCCGGGGTGATTCTCGGTGTATTGATTTTTAATATTATTAATTATGGATTGACCTTCATCGGACTTAGCTCTTATTGGCAATTTGCAGTAAAAGGCCTTATTATCATTGTAGCGGTAGCGTTGGATGTACGGAAATATTCCGACAAAAATTAATAGTTGTAACAGCCGTATTTTATCCTTTATAGTTATATATAGACGGCGATTAATTCGCCGTCTGCACCGAGCACGGTCGCTTTGCGACAAAATACCACTTAGTGGGAGGCTTTACCTATGAGAAAAAATTGGATAGCTGCAAGTATGTTAATAGCTGCAATCCTTCTGAGTGTCATTATTATTGCTTTCTACAGGTATGGATTGCATATGGGAGAGGATGAAAAAGATTATATTAATACTATTAGAATCTCCGCAATCTTACCTCATAAGGACGATGGATATTGGTCGCTAGTAGAGGAAGGGTACTTAAAGGCGGAAGAAGATAATAAAGATAAGGTGGATATTCAAATTTATGTTCCCCAGCTCAATTATCATGTGGATCAGATGGTAGAGTTGATCGAACGCCAGGTGGCTGCGAAGGTAGATGCCATTATTGTACAGGGAATCGATAATAATAACTACAGCAATGCTTTGAAGAAAGCGATTGATGCGGGAATTCAAGTAGTATTGGTGGACACTGATATACGGGAATTCCCGGAACATCTCTATATCGGAACGAATAATAGAGAAGCCGGAATCAGAATGGGAGAAGAGCTTGTGAAGATTACCGGAGGGCAGGCGAAGGTAGCTGTTATGTCAGGAGATGAGAATTATTGGAATCTGGAGCAGCGATATGAAGGTCTGCTGGAGGTTACAGATCAATATTCCGGTATAGAAATCGTTCGTTTGGATTATGATTATTACGATGCTCTGACTGTAGTGAAAATATATAATGAAATTCTGGAAGAAAACCCGGAAGTAGATACTCTTGTATGTATTGAAGGGACGGCAGGACAGACCTTCGGTGTTGTTTTTACAGAGCCATTGGAGGATTACCGTCATATACTAACCTTTGATTCTTCCATATTCACAGAAGCTGGAATTAGGAATGGCATTTTGGATGGAACGATGGTACAGGGAAATTATCAGATGGGTTACCGTTCCGTACAAGAGGTCATACATTACGAAGAGACAGGAAGCTATACACAGAACAATATCTTTACTCCAATCTATTGGTATTCGAAGGAAGATTTGGAGGATGAGAATGAAGAATAAATCTTTGGCAGTAAGATTCTCGAAATTTCGGAATTCGGTAACGGGAAAGTATAGTCTTGGCTATCTGCTCCTCGGTGTAATTGCAGTTGTATTGCTCGTTATTTCTTTTATGAGCAATTATTCTGTTTCTATGAAATATAAGAATACGACGGATAGGCTCCTTGTGCTCAACGAGCTATATGTGAATATTGAGACGATTAACAGTTCCGTGAACAGCAGTTACCTTTACTTGAGAACAAATAATTACGAAGAATATATAGAGGAATGTAAGGCAGCAGAGTCTACCATTGAGAAAAACAATGATTATTTGAATCGAGAATATGCAAGAGAGATTATAGATACGATTCATACGGCGGAGACTTATATTGAACAGACAGATAGTCTGATGAGCAGATTGAAGGCTTATGTCGAAAGCCCCCAGAAGGAAGCGACGGAATATAGGGAGTTGGAGCAACTATATGGAGAGACGCAGAAGACGCTGGGATTCATGAATCTCAGTTTTCAAAGCGCTTATGCTCATCAATTAATATCGGTGAAGAAGACACAGAAAGAGATTCAAGAGTGGCAACAGTGGCTGGAAGTGATGCAGATTACACTGCTCATCCTGGGAGGCATGCTTTGCTTTTTATATTGCATTAGAATTATTAAAGGAATTACTCATTCTATTAAAAAGCTAACGGCAGTGGTGAAAAAGATTGAGGATGATGTATATGAAGAAAGTCATGTGGAGATGGACAGTAAGGATGAGTTCGAGGATTTCGGTAAAGCGTTTAATCACATGATAGATGTCATTCAAGCGCAGTTACGGAAGATAGAAGAGAATGCGAGCATTAAAGAGAGGCTGGCAGAAGTAGAGATAGAGAAGCTTAGGATCTATGGAGAATTGCAGAAGAGTCAATTAACTTTGCTCCAATCGAGAATTAATCCTCACTTTTTATTTAACACGTTAAATATGATATCCTCGCTGGCTAAGATAGAGAATGCGGATCGCTCGGCGGAACTAATGGAAATCACAGCCGCCTATTTGAGATATAACTTGGACAATCTCTCCAAATCGGTGACGCTTTCTCAGGAAATTGATAATTTGAAGAATTATGTCTGCATTCAAAAAAGTAGGTTTGAAGAGAGATATTCTTATTATTTCGATATCGAAGAAGCATGTGAAGACTTCCCTATGCCTTTTATGATTCTGCAACCCTTAGTAGAAAACTCCATTAAACATGGACTTGCCATGAAAATTACAGGAGGAGAAATAAGAGTAAGGGTTTATAAAAGGGAGGAGTTTCTCGTCGTGGAAGTGGAAGATAACGGAGTGGGAATGAGTCCGGAGAAAATACAGGAAATTATGTTGTCCTTGGAAGACTATGCTACACAATCGGAACATATTGGACTGAGCAATATTTACAGGCGCCTTCAATATTTTTATGAAGAGGAAGTGGAGATTCAGATCATCAGCAATCAGCAGCAGACACTAGTTCGTATTTTGCTGCCATTTGGAGAGGAAGAGAAGAATGCTTACGATGATAATAGCCGATGATGAGAACATCGCGAGAAAAAGTCTGGAATTATTCATAAAAAAGGAGTTTCCTGATATTGAAGTTGTTGCATCGGCAACGGATGGAATGGAGCTTGTGAAGCTGGTTGAGAAAGAGCAGCCGGATATTGCAATTGTGGATATTAATATGCCCGGCTTCACGGGAATCGAAGCGATTGAAATACTTCATAATAAGGGAGTTAGGACAAGATTCATTATACATACTGCCTATGGGGAATTCAATTACGTGAAGAAAGCGTTGGATATGAAGGTGGATGGATATCTTTTAAAGCCGGAAAAGCAAGAGGAGAGTATTCGTACCATTCGTAAACTATGTGACGATATAAGAAAGACTGCGAATGAGAATGAAGAGAAGTCTAATATAAGAAATCTTCTTCATGAAGTATCCCCTGTGTTGGAAAGTGAAATATTACTTTCTTTGGCAACTGATAAGGCTGAAATAGAGGAGTTTGAGATGCTTTGTCAGGTGAATGGTATAAAGTTCCATTCCGGCTGTATCGTGACGCTTATTCATTATGGAAATAAGTTGTTAAACAAAAAAGATATAAGAACGGCAGTGAGACAGACACTGGATACACTTTGTGATTATCTTGTTTCTATAACAGAGAGTAGTATTATTATCTTTCTTTTCCTTCCGGGACATATCATTAAGGAGGAGAAGGACAGTTGGATTTCAGATGTAACGAAGCTTCTGTTATACAATATAGAAGAAAAAATGAATACAGATTTCGGCATGGGAGTTGGGGCAGTGTACGACTCTTTTTCGGAGATGGGGAAATCCTATGAAGAAAGTTTGAGAATGCTAAAGTCCATCAAAAACAAAGAGATTACTGAATATTCTGCAGGGACAGGGCAGGAAGAGAAAAGAAGTATATATGTGGAACGGGCGGTCTCTTACATTAACAAATCTTTTGCCATGGACCTTTCTCTGAATATAGTGGCGGAGCATATTAAGCTAAGTTCATTTTACTTAAGCCGTTTGATAAAGCAGGAGCTGGGAGTTAGTTTTATCGAATACTTAACAAAAGTTCGCATGGAAGAGGCAAAACGCCTGTCATTAGAAACATCCCTGACAATAAAGGAAATTGCTGAGCGCTGCGGATATAGCAACGATACCTATTTTTGTAAGGTATTCAAACGGTATACGAATAAAACGATCGGAGAATTCCGAAGGGAACTATAGATAAATAAAAGGAGGCTATCATATGGCATTATTGCAATGTAATTTTTTCTCGAAGTCACTGTGCTTCGGAACGGATATTAACGTAGTGATTCCTACGCCTAATTCTGATGAAGTGTTAAATAAGAAGGAAGATTCTTATTTCTATCCGGGGGCAAAGTATCAGGTGCTTTATCTTCTGCATGGGGCATACGGAGATTATTCCGACTGGCTTAGATGGACCAGTATAGAAAGATACGCAGCGGAGAATCGTCTGGTAGTAGTTATGCCATCGGCATCGAACAGTTTCTATCAGAACATGTATCGAGGTTCTGATTATTTGGATTATATTACAAAAGAATTACCCGAATTTGTGCAGTCTATGTTCCCGGTCAGCCGAAGGAGAGAGAATAACTTTGTGGCAGGGCTTTCTATGGGTGGCTATGGGGCTGTGAAAACTGCTTTTGAGAGCCCGGAATTATTCAGTGCCTGCATCAGCCTTTCGGGGGCAATCGATATTGTGGGAGTGTATGAAAGTATCGAGGAGGGCGCGATAGAAGGTCCGTTTCTCTGGAAAGGAATTTTCGAAAAGCCGGAAGAAATAGCAGGTTCTGATGCAGATCTTATGGCGCTTTATCGGAAGAAAAAGGAACAGGGATATGCAATGCCAAGAGTATTCCAAAGCTGTGGTACGGAAGATTTTATTTATGAAAATAATAAAGCGGCACGGAAGAAGTTAGAGCTTATAGGTGTAGACGTAACTTATGAAGAGCATCCGGGAATCCACGATTGGTATTATTGGGATGAACATATTAGAAAAGCTATCGAGTGGCTGCCGTTGGCGAAACAAGCGGTAGCGGAGTAGGGAGGAAAAGCATATGGCACATATTCAATTGAACTTTTTTTCGGATTCACTGCGAAAAAGCACTAATGTACTCGTTTTTATTCCTACGACAGGGCCGGACGACTATCTATTTGATAAAGAGGAGCAATTCCTCTTACCGGATAAGAAGTACCAGACACTCTATTTGCTCCACGGAAGCTATGATGATTATGGCAGCTGGACGAGAAATTCCCGTATAGAGAATTACGCACAGGAGAAATGTCTGGCGGTGGTCATGCCCACGGTGGAAAATAGTGCTTATCTCGATATGGAATACGGAGAGAAATACCAGACCTATATCTCGAAGGAGTTACCGGAATTCCTCAGCGTAATTTTACCGCTTAGTACAAAAAAAGAGGATACTTTCATTGCGGGATTATCCATGGGCGGAGGCGGAGCGTTCCGCTTTGCAATGACTTTCCCTGAGAAATATCAGGCTGCAGCCAGCCTTTCGGGGGCTTTGAATATGAAAGCAGTGGATAACTGCGCTCATATGGATAAGATGCCGCTTAACTATATGCGTGCGATATACGGAGAAAAAGAGCATGGTGAAGTAATAGACCTGCTGGAAACAGCAGAATCGGAGAAATTACCACCTCTCTATATGGTCTGTGGTACGGAAGACTTCATTCTTCCTGCTAATGAGACCTTCTATGAAAAGGCAAAAGAAAAAGAAATCGATGTTATTTATGAAAAGTATTCCGGATCTCATAGCTGGGAATTCTGGGATATGTATATCCGTAATGTATTGGATTGGATGCCTTTGGCATGTAAGATGGTGTAATAAATACAAAATATATAGAGTAAAAGCAACGAGTTGAGGTTTGTTTCCGGGAATGTGGAAACAAACCTCAATTTAACTCTCACAGTTACATATACATACTCTTCTAGTCCGCTATAACAATATGGCACTTGTGCATAATAACAAGAGTTCCACTTATATGGAAGTGGCTAGGGTAAAGTTTTTGTAGGATATTAATTGAATAAAAAGAGAACGCCTCTTTGTGTTATGATTTTAACGACTAAGAAAAAATCGGACACAAAGGAAGGTGCTCTCTATGATTAAAAGTATACAACAGTTTGAAGAAAATGGGGCAAAAAATTTAACAGGAGTTCTGGAAAAGTTTTTGAAAGATCCTCAACAACAAGCAGAGTTTATCTATGGAATTACAGATAGTGTAGTACAGTTAGGACTGGACATGATTGCGGAGACTTTTGAAAGTATGGATGAAGAACTGAGAAACAGCGGATACAGAAGGAGAAACTGGGTCATAAGCAGACGAGATGAAACATCCCTGATTACCAGCCTTGGAACTGTGAGATATTGCAAGACACTGTTTAAGAACAAGAAGACTGGAGCCTGTGAATATCTGCTAGATCGGATCATGGGATTAGAAAGCCATGTAAGGATGACAGAAGATGCACAGGCGCAGATGCTTGAGGAAGCGGTCGACAGTAGCTATCGCAAAGGAGGAATCAGAGCCAGTCTTTCCGAAAAAGTCAGCAAACAGACAGTAAAAAATAAGATACATGATCTGAAATTTCATACAAAACCAGAAAAAATAGAGAATAAAAAACAGGTTTCCTATCTTTATATTGATGCAGATGAAGATCATGTGTCATTGCAGTATCTCGAGAAAAAGGGAGATATCACGAAACCTCGAAGCAACACCAGTATGCCTAAAATAGCCTATGTATATGAAGGTGCGGAATCAGAAGCGCCTAAAAGCGAAAGGTTTAAGCTGATCAATCCGAAGTACTTTGGGGGCATATATGAGGGAAGCAAAGGAGTAGAACAGTTCTGGCGAGAGATTTATGAGTATATCAGCGCCACCTATGACATGGATGCCATAAAACAGATTTATATTAATGGAGATGGTGCAGCCTGGATAAAAAGCGGACGTAAATTTATAGCCGGATCAACCTTCGTACTGGATAAATTCCATATGCAGAAATATATCACAGCAGCAACTTCGCATTTAATGGATTCGTCAGAGGATGCAAGAAGTGAACTGTATGGTGCCATACACAAGAGAGCGAAATGGATGGCATCCGAGACCTTTGAAAAAATCCTGAATATAACAGAAAACGAAGCACAAAGGAAAAAGGTAGAAAGTAGTATGGCTTATATCCTAGGGCATTGGGATGGGATCATGCAGGGTTTGAGAAATAAAGAAACACAAGTGGGATGCAGTGCAGAAGGACATGTGAGCCATATCTACGCAGACAGGATGAGTTCCAGACCATTAGGGTGGAGTAAGCATGGAGTTCACCAAATGGCAAAGCTAAGGATTTATAAAGCAAACAAAGGAAATATGTTGGAGTTGGTGAGAATGCAAAAGCAGGAGTTGCCCATAGCAGTGGGTACAGAAGAAAGAATCTATTTAAGCAGCGAGATGTTTCGATTGGAAAGCAAGCGACTGACAGAGGAACAACGCTATGTAGAAAGGATAACTCATAGCATTCCCTTTCCAGAAGTGAAAAAGATAGCTTATTTTAAAAACCACATTTGGGGATTGTAAAAAGAATAGAAAGTAGGTATATTGTGAAAAGAGGTTAAATCTAAAACACATCAAGGGGATTCTCTACCCAATTAAATCCTACAGTAAATTTACGCTATCATGGAACTGCATTTATTTGAAAGTGCACAAAAGAATTAATATAATAAACATAGATATAGTGACTATAATCTAAAAAATTAAATTCTAAAAAAGAAACTATGGAGGAAACGATGAAAAAGACAGTGATAGGAATTCTGCTTTGCCTAACAGTATCGTTAGCAGGATGTGGTCAAAAAGCACAAAACACGCAAGGCGCAGATACAAGTGTAGATATGGTGGAAACCAATGTGGAGGCAAATGCCAATACAGAAGTCGATGCGAATACGGAAGCCGAGGAAATAGCCGATGCAGAAACAGATGTGCCAGTGTCGGATGAAGTGACAATTTATATGGTAAGACATGGTAAGACATGGTAAGACATTTTTTAATACTACCGGACAGGTACAAGGATTCTGTGATTCCCCTTTAACAGGAGTAGGAATTGAACAGGCCCAACTAGTCGGAGCAGGACTGAAAGACGTGAAATTTGTCGCTGCCTATAGTGGTGAGTTAGGGCGTCAGATTAAAACGGCAAAATTAATATTAGAGCAAAATGATAATGAAATACCTATGCTGGTAGAGAATGTTGGTTTCAATGAATGGAATTATGGAGGATATGAAGGCGGAACCAATGCGGCGATGTGGAATCCAATTTTCGAAGAATATGGATATACTTTTGACGAAGAATGGACACACTACGGCGAAGTATATGAAATCTTAGGAGACCGTGGCATTGCGGATGCGATTGCAGCGAATGATGCGTTACAGGCGGCAGAGTCTTATGATGAGATTTTGGCTCGTGCCGGAGCGGCAATGAACCAGTTAGTGGAAGAATCTCTTGCGGCAGGTGGAGGTAATGTACTGGTAGTATCATCCGGCAGTCAGATACCGACTATTTTGGAGATGTATGTACCTGATGACTACAATGGCGAAGATATTGGAAATTGTTCTGTTACGATCTTGAAATATAAAGACGGTAATTATACAATGGAAGTTGTTGGTGATACTAGTTATCGTGAGGGCTAATTCAGTAACATGGTTCTAAGGTGACTTTAATAGTTTTTACATGTAACTGTGGAGGTGCTGAACAGACACAGTAAATTAATGGAAAGAGGGTGAAGTAAATGGAAAGGAAAAGCATGTTGATTTTCTTTGATATCGATGGCACCCTCTTAAATGATAAAGGTGTGTTGCGGGAGTCAGCGGGATTGGCACTGCAAAGGTTAAAGGAAAAGGGGCATAAAATATTTCTGGCCACAGGGCGTAGTAAGGTGGAGTTGCCGGAACAGCTTCTGGATTTGGAATTTCAAGGTATGGTCTTGGGAAATGGTTCCTATGTAGAATATGCAGGCAAGGAAATTTATCGCGATGTGATGGATAAAGAAATGCTTTATCATCTATCACAGGATTTGGAACAGTGGAATGCGCACATTTTGTATGGGGCGAAGGATGCTTGCTATGTTTGGCAATCATCCAAAGAGTACCTCTTGAACCTAATGCAAGAGATGTATCCGGAAACAGGCGTCTCAGAAGAGATGGAAAGAATCATGATGATTATTCACGATTCAAAGGATATCAATCAGATCGAGAAGATTAACTTTTTTAACTATAAAGGGAATCTGGATGAGCTAAAAGAAAAGTTTTCTGACTATTTTTATATCCTTCCGAACAGTATTGTTGATGCCTCAGATAAGAGTAGCGGTGAGGTGACGAAAATAGGAATTAATAAGGCAGTAGGAATAAGTCATATCCTAAACTATATTGATGAAACGAAAGAGTCAGTAATTGCCTTAGGTGATGGTTATAACGATATAGAGATGATTCAATTTTCTCATATTGGGATTGCGATGGAAAATAGTGTTCCAATATTAAAGCAGTATGCAGATATGATCGCACCGGATATAGATGCTGATGGAGTCTATACGGTATTGGAACAACTAAAGTTGGTATAATAATGTCATTTGTAATTATTCAGTAGGCTGGTGCACCTACTGCACTGAATAGTTACTAGTATTTTAAGAGGATGAGTGAGGCTGTCGCCTCAGTAGATGAATAATCTACTGGAGCGACAGCTTTTTTTGAATTATAGGAAAGACTTTATTATATTATTTTTAGGAATACTAGTTTTCATTTCTTCTAAAAAGTTATATGATAAGACGTAATTAAATTGAATTGTAGATATGAAGTATAAAGTTGAATAAAATGTGTTTTCAACTTATTTATTTGAATGCGCACGAAGCGTGCAGAGGGGTATGAAAATGAAGACATCGACAGATTTACAGAAACTTCTTAGAAGCATAGATCGTAAAGGTTATCCTGCATATAAAGATACTCGCGGTGCATATTCCTTTGGAAATTATACCCTATCCATTGACCATGTACAGGGTGATCCCTTCGCATCTCCGTCTAAAGTGAGTATCCATGTGGAGGGAACGAAGGCGGGATTTCCCATGGAGTGCTATGAGAAGAAGGAGCGTAGGGTAGCAATGCAGGATTATTTGCTCAGACTATTCGGAGACTCGGCAGAACGGTATAATTTTAAAGCGAAGGGTTCCGGCAAGAGCGGGCTTTTGGCGGTAAGCCGGTGTGGACAAGAGGTGATCGAGAGAACAGCATGTATGATTGCGCCGGAAAATGGAAATGTTACGGTACGTATAGAAATTGGGTTTCCTGCCAATGGGAGAACCATTTGCTCACAGGAACTTGAGAAAATTCTTTTTGATTTTTTGCCTCAATGTGTGCAAAGTGTATTTTTTTATGCGCGTCTAAATAAGGATGAGATAAAGAAGATATTGTTCCTGGCAGATGACAGGCATTATATAAGAGAGAACTTGGAGGGAATGGGGCTTGTAGCTTTTGTGGCTAATGGCTCGGTTCTGCCTAGGGAATCAGGAATTTCCGATAAACCGATGAAGAACAGTGTGCCGTTCCTATCGCCGGAGTCTATGGAGGTGAGGATGCAGCTTCCTCATAAGGGTGAGATATTCGGTATGGGAATCAAAAAGGGGATTACCTTAATTGTAGGAGGGGGCTATCATGGAAAATCCACCCTGTTAAAAGCATTGGAGCTTGGAGTCTATAACCATATATCAGGAGACGGCAGAGAATATGTAGTAACTATTGCTGATGCGGTGAAAATTCGTGCGGAAGATGGAAGAAGTGTAAAGGGAGATGATATCTCATTATTTGTCAATAATCTTCCGGGTGGAAAGGATACCAAAAGGTTCGAGACAGAGGATGCCAGCGGAAGTACTTCTCAGGCCGCGAATGTAGTGGAGGCGATTGAAAGCGGCTCTTCTCTGTTATTGATAGACGAAGATACGAGTGCCACCAACTTCATGGTGAGGGACGAGCTTATGCAGCGCGTTGTTCATAGAGATAAGGAGCCGATTACACCTTTTATAGAGAGGGCTAGATTCTTATATGAGGAAAGAGGAGTATCCTGTATTCTGGTAGCGGGAAGCTCCGGTTCTTATTTTCAGATTGCGGACTGTATTATTCAGATGGATCATTATAAGCCGGAAGAGATTACAGCATTTGCCAAAGAGGAAGCTAAGGCATTCCCGGCGGTGACGTTACCGCGAGAAGTACCTAATATGCCGGATTATAGACGTATGCCTATTCCTGCTTTAGTATTTGATGGGCATACATCGGAAAATAGGGGAAATGCGCCCGGAAGAGGTTATGGCAGGAGAGGGAATGAGCGAAGAGATGGTGACCGTATTAAAATAAAAGGAATGGGAAAAGAAGGAGTAATGCTTAATAAGGAGACGATTCATCTCCATTACGTGGAACAGATTGCGGATTCGGAGCAGGTGACGGCGCTTGGCTATCTGCTCGCTTATGCGCAGCAGAAGTTATTCAATGGGAAATATACGGTACAGGAAATTGTAGATAAGCTAATGGAATTAATGGAGAAGGAGGGTCTGTCAACTGTTGTTCCTGGGAGTTATCTTCCGGCAGGCATGGCGCTTCCAAGAAAACAGGAAGTATTCGCCTGTATAAATCGCTGCCGGAGTCTGCAGATAAAAGGTCTGTAGAGCCTGATAAGAGAATCCGGGGAGGAAAGGAGAAGAGGATGGCAGGATACGGTGGAGCGATGATTGTACTAATACTCGTTATTCTAATCGCAATGATTACTGTGCTTTTGTATCATCTTTTGCATAGAAAACGAAGACCTAATTCTATCGATGAGATGGAAGGACATGACTTCGAGCAATTTTGTGCTGAGCTTCTGCAGGAAAGAGGATTTGTGGAAGTGGAGGTAACAAAAGGGAGCGGTGACTATGGGATTGATATATTAGCGGAAAAAGAGGGGGTAACTTATGCTATTCAGTGTAAATGTTATTCCACACCGGTAGGAGTAAAAGCGGTACAGGAAGCGTATGCGGGAAGGGATTATTATGATCGCATGGTAGGGGTAGTGTTGACGAATCAATACTTTACGTCGCCGGCGGTAGAAGCGGCCGGAAAGCTTAAGATTCTATTATGGGATAGGGGATATCTGGATAGTATGATGCAGGAGAAGACGATAGAGAGATAAAATAGTTATCTCCGGGAAGAGAGAACGAATGAAAAAGGAAAAAAGAAATATCAGATTTACCATTCAACTTAAGTTGGTTATTATATCCAGCCTATTATTGACGATACCGCTGGCATTAACGGGAGCATTCAGCTATACGACGGCGAAGTCGGAACTCGATAAAAAAGGGGAGGTCATACTGAAAAATAGCGTGGAGCAGGCTCTCCAATTGATTGATGCCAAGCAAGAGGAAGTGGAGAGGGGGACTTTGACCCTTGAAGATGCGCAGGAACAAGTTAAGGTTGCTTTGCTTGGGGAAAAGGATGCGGAAGGAAAGCGTCCCATTAACTCCAGTGTTGATTTGGGAGAAAATGGTTATTTCGTCGTATACGATGCACAGGGTAATGAGGTTGCACATCCGTCGTTAGAAGGGCAGAATGTATGGGATGTGGAGGATAAGAGCGGTGATGGAACGAAATTCGTTCAGGAGCAGATTAACATAGGTGTTAATGGCGGAGGTTATGTGACCTACACATGGAATTTACCGGGTTCTGAAGCGACAGCGCTTAAGATATCCTATCAGAAACAGGAAGCAGATTGGGGATGGATTGTATCTGCAGGCTCCTATGCCATGGACTATAACGCAGGTGCAAGCACTATTTTAAATACATTAGTGATAGTATTAATTATTTCGCTTGTTATCGGACTGGCAGTTATCTTCCTTTTTGCACGCCATATTGCCACTCCTATTCGACGAATCAGCGGCTCTTTGGAACAAGTTTCGAATGGCAATTTGAATATTGCGGCATTATCGGTGAGAAATAGGGATGAGACAGGGCTGCTTGGCAATTCTTTTAATATTATGCTTCATAATATGCAAGAACTTATCGGTGCGCTGAAGAAGTCTTCGGGAACAGTCCTCCGGTTCTCAGATTCTCTCGCCGGGATAACGGATGAAACATCGAAAGCAATTAATGAAGTAGCGGTTACCATTCAAGAAGTTGCCAGTGCGGTATCGGATGAGGCTTCCAGTGTAGCGGATACGGTAAACAAAGTGGATGAATTGGCGAATAATATCGAATCCGTATCGGAGTCCACAGAGCAGATGAACCTTACGACACAGAGAACGGAAGAGTTAAGGGAAAGTGGGCTTGCAGCGGTGGGAACACTTGCAGAATCCATGAATAAGACAGACAGTGCAATTCATGAAATTGATGAGGTCATTAATAAGGTTATGGCGAGCGCCAACAACATTAATTCGGTAACGGAAGCGATTATTCAAATCTCCGAGCAGACCAATCTCCTTGCCCTCAATGCCTCCATAGAAGCGGCAAGGGCAGGAGATGCAGGAAGAGGATTTGCAGTAGTTGCAGAGGAAATACGCAAGCTTGCGGAACAGTCTGCTTCAGAAGTGGGTGAAATAAATGGTGCAATCGAAGAAATTCATACATATGCAGATTCCTCGGTAAAGACGATGGCTTCAGTACTTAAGGTTATAGAAGAACAGTCCTTGGCAGTTGATAATACGAAAGAAATATTTTTAAATATTGCGGAAGAGATCAGGTCTCTTATCGATAGGGTATCCTCTATTACGGAGGACAGCAGGCAGATGCGCAGGATGAAGGATGAAATAGTAGGAAATATGGAATCCATTTCCGCATCGACGGAAGAAACATCTGCGGCTACGGAAGAGGTTTCCGCTACTTCTCAGGAACAGCTTGCTTCCATGGAGGAAGTTGCCAGCCATACGAAGGAGTTGAAGGAGTTAGCACAACAGTTAGAAGAAATTGTACAGAGATTTAAATAATTAATATTGCAAAGGTGATATGAAAAGTTGTACTTATATAAATGGTACAACTTTTTTGTATTTGTATTATAAGTATGTAATTACGTATTGACAAGTATAGAGGAAAAATATATTATTATCTTATAAAGAATGAAAAGGAAATTATAAATATTTGTATATGTTATATAGGATATGAGTCGAAAATATGGTTTTCGTATGAATTATAAAAGAATACAACTAGGACAAAACAATACAACTTTAGCAAATGTGTTGGAATATTCGGCTTGCATATGGATATAACACTTACAAACAATACAACGCATAGGAGGATTGAAAATGAAAACAGGAAAGAATTACAAATTTTGGTTTTGCACAGGTTCACAGGATTTATATGGAGATGAATGCCTCACAAGGGTAGCAGAGCACTCTAAGATCATTGTAGAGAATTTGAACAACTCGGGAATGTTTCCTTTTGAGATCGTATGGAAACCCACATTAATTACGAATGAATTAATAAGAAGAACCTTCAACGAAGCGAACGCGGACGAAGAATGTGCAGGTGTCATCACATGGATGCACACTTTCTCTCCGGCGAAATCGTGGATACTTGGACTTCAGGAATATAGAAAGCCATTGATGCACCTTCATACACAGTTTAATGAAGAGATTCCTTATGATGATATCGATATGGACTTTATGAATGAAAATCAGTCCGCTCATGGTGACAGGGAATACGGTCATATCGTAAGCCGCATGGGCATCGAGAGGAAAGTAGTAGTAGGGCATTGGAGTGATAAGGAAGTACAGAAGACGATGGCCGATTGGATGAGAACCGCAATCGGTATTATGGAATCTTCCCACATCCGCGTATGCCGTGTTGCAGATAATATGAGGAACGTAGCGGTAACAGAAGGCGACAAAGTAGAAGCACAGATTAAATTCGGCTGGGAAATCGATGCTTATCCGGTAAATGAGATTGTAGAATATGTAAATGCAGTAACGGAAGGCGAGACGAATGCTCTCGTTGAGGAATATTATTCCAAATACGACATTATTCTTGAAGGAAGGGATGAAGCGGACTTTAGAAAACATGTTGCAGTTCAGGCAGGCATTGAGATTGGATTTGAGAAATTCCTTGAAGAAAGAAATTATCATGCAATTGTTACTCACTTTGGCGATTTGGGACAGTTGCAGCAGCTTCCCGGTCTTGCCATCCAGAGATTAATGGAAAAAGGCTATGGATTCGGCGGAGAAGGTGACTGGAAGACAGCGGCTATGGTTCGCTTAATGAAGATTATGGCTTCCGGTATTAAAGATGCAAAAGGAACCTCCTTTATGGAAGACTATACTTATAATCTTGTACCGGGTAAAGAAGGTATTCTACAGGCACATATGTTAGAGGTATGCCCTACTGTTGCGAGTGGAAAGGTGGGCATTAAGGTTAATCCTTTATCCATGGGTAACAGAGAAGAACCCGCACGTCTCGTATTCACATCGAAGACAGGTTCTGCGGTAGCAACCTCCTTAATCGATTTGGGAACGAGATTCCGCTTGATTATCAATGCAGTGGACTGCAAGGAAATCGAGAAGCCGATGCCCAAGCTTCCGGTTGCGGCAGCATTCTGGACACCTCAGCCTAACCTTAAGGTAGGAGCAGAAGCTTGGATTCTGGCAGGCGGTGCACACCATACAGCATTCTCTTATGATCTTACTGTAGACCAGATGGTAGATTGGGCGGCAGCGATGGGAATTGAAAGCGTTGTTATCGATAATGATACGACGATCAGAAACTTCAAGAATGAACTGAGATGGAATGAAATTGCATTCAGATAACTATCATACAGAATAGATGATGTTTTAAGGGAAAGGGCATGGTTATTTATATGAGCAATATAAAAGAAATGATTCTTAACGGAAAGACGGCATTGGGTATTGAGCTCGGTTCAACGAGAATAAAGGCAGTTTTGATAGGGGAAGATAATTCCCCTATCGCCTCCGGCGGTTATGGCTGGGAGAATCAATACAAGGATGGTGTTTGGACTTATAGTATTGAGGATGTATGGAAAGGGCTTCAGGGCAGCTATAGCAAACTGGCTGAGGAAGTGAAGAGCAAATATGATGTTTCGCTTCAGACAATAGGAAGTATCGGTTTCAGTGCTATGATGCACGGTTATATGGCGTTCGACAAGGAAGGCGAGATTCTCGTTCCTTTCCGTACATGGAGAAATACTACGACAGGCCAGGCAGCAGCGGAGCTGACCGAATTATTCGATTACAATATTCCTCTCAGATGGAGTATTTCCCATTTAAGACAGGCGATTCTGGATAAGGAAGAACATGTGAAGGATATTGACTTCTTCACTACGCTTGCCGGCTATGTACATTGGAAGCTTACCGGAGAAAGAGTGCTCGGTGTAGGCGATGCATCCGGTATGTTCCCTATCGATATCGATACGAAAGATTATAATAAGCAGATGATAGAGCAGTTCGACCAGTTGGTAGCAGGAGAAAATTATTCATGGAAGCTAATGGATATACTTCCTAAGGTTCTTCTTGCCGGTGAAAATGCAGGAACTCTTACGGAAGAAGGGGCGAAGCTTCTAGATCCCACCGGTGAGTTGAAGGCTGGAATTTCCATTTGTCCTCCGGAAGGCGATGCGGGAACCGGTATGACGGCGACTAACAGTGTAGCTGTGAAAACCGGTAATGTTTCTGCCGGAACAAGTGTTTTTGCTATGATTGTGTTGGAGAAAGACCTTTCCAAGGTATACCCGGAAATCGATTTAGTGACCACACCGGATGGAAGCCTGGTGGCTATGGTTCATTGCAATAATTGTACTTCGGACTTAAATGCATGGGTGAATATTTTTAAAGAATTTATGGAGACAATCGGCTTGGAAGTGAATATGCCTAAGCTCTATGATGATTTGTACTTCAAGGCGTTAGAAGGAGATGCCGATTGTGGCGGTCTGCTTTCCTATTGCTATTTCTCAGGGGAGCCGGTAACCGGTTTCGATGAGGGGCGCCCTCTGTTCGCACGTGAGATGAACTGCAATTTTACTCTTGCTAATTTTATGAGATCACACCTGTACTCTTCTCTGGCAGCTTTGAAGATAGGTCTGGATATTCTATTTAAAGAGGAGAAAGTTCAGGCGGATGAAATATTCGGTCATGGCGGCTTGTTCAAGACAGAAGGTGTTGGTCAAGGCTTCCTGGCAGCGGCTATGGATACTCCGGTATCTGTTATGGAGACCGCAGGAGAAGGCGGAGCATGGGGAATTGCCGTACTTGCTTCTTATATGAACAACAAAGAAGCCGATGAGACACTTTCTCATTATCTGAATGAAAAAGTATTTGCAGGAAATAAAGGAATTAAGATGGATCCTGATCCGAAAGATGTGGAAGGATTCGATGCATTCATCAGTCGCTATAAAGCGGGATTACCGATAGAAAAGGCTGCAGTAGAAAGCATGAAATAAGCTGGTCGTGCTAAAGCACGCAGATAGGAGCCAAATATGTTAGAAGAACTGAAAAAACAAGTATATGAAGCGAATATGCTGTTGCCTAAATACGGTCTCGTCACCTTTACATGGGGAAATGTCAGCGGAATTGACAGAGAGAAACAGCTTTTTGTCATTAAGCCAAGCGGTGTGGAATACGACAAGCTGACGGTTGACGATATGGTAGTTATGGATATGGATGGCAATAAGGTGGAAGGGAAATATAACCCCTCCTCCGATACAGCCACACACCTGGAATTATATAAGGCATTTCCGAAGGTGGGCGGTATCGTGCATACTCACTCTTCCTGGGCAACGAGCTGGGCTCAGGCCGGAAGGGGAATTCCTTGTTACGGCACGACTCATGCGGACTATATGTATGGAGAGATTCCTTGTGTCAGATGTCTGACAAAAGAGGAAATCGAAGGTGCCTACGAGAAGAATACCGGACTTTTAATCATCGATTATTTTAAGGATAAGGACTATGAAGCAGTTCCGGCAGTTCTTTGCAAGAACCATGGACCATTTTCCTGGGGGAAAGATGCCAATGAAGCGGTGCACAATGCGGTAGTGCTGGAGGAAGTGGCCAAGATGGCAGCTCGTTGTGAGCGGATCAATAGTGAAGTGACCCCTGCACCTCAGGAGCTGCAAGATAAGCACTATTATAGAAAGCACGGGGCAAACGCATATTATGGACAGAAATAGGAAGCAAGAGTCTGCCTGTATAGATTCTATGAAATAACAATCAATAGCTGCAAACGAGGGATAAAGTCGTTTGCAGCTATTTACTATTTATAGGAAATACCGATACACATAGTAAAGAGTGATTGTAACTATTCAGCAGGTCTGCGCATTTACTGCATCGACCGTAAGAATACTTGTGATTTCATAGGGGAAAGGAATGGTTATTAATATGTTAGTTAACGGAACTAGCACATTGCAGAATAATTATGCTTACATGGCGGTAAAGACGATGGGCCAAACAGCATTTGCCGGTAAAACGGTGGAAGGGGAAGTAGCAGAAAGCATTGCCCGGCAGATGAAAAACAAGCTGATTAATGATAAAGACAAGATGCAAGCGATTCCTGAGAAAGGGAAAGGGGCGCCTTATTCCTATCTTGCGGATGAAAAAGGTATTGTGGAATATAATGGGGTTATTTTTCTCTGTAACAATGAGAAAAGAGAGCTTTGCCTCGGCGATATGAGTAATCCTAAGAATGTTATCCGTATTCCCTTATCAGGAGGCGGATGCCTTATGGTGAATCGAGATAATATCGGCCAATTAGGGAAAGCTATCGGCATGTTTTCGCCGGAGGATATCAATAATATTCTACGGGCGCTTAAGCTGGATGCGAAGATACAGGAGATGAAAAAGGAAATAGAAGAAATGGAAGATGGAATCGGTAAGAGCAGTGAGGAGCAGTATGCGGATAGTGCGAAAGAGGCAGCCGATGCGTCGAAAAGCGAGCAAAAGGCAAATGGCTTCAACGGATATGAAGGAGAAGCGGAAGACGAACTGTTCGAGTTGAATGAATGGCAGCTTGATACATTGACAAAGGACATCCTTTAATTAATAATAAGTAGGAAATGTAATGATCGAATAACAGAAAAAACAGATAGTGCAAAAGGTAGGCGGGATGAAGCGAAAAAAGGGATGGGTCGGTACAGTAATCATACTTATAGCCATTGGAATAATCGGATTTTCAGCATGGAATCTGATAGGGATGAAAGGGCAATATGACCAGGCAGAGGAGGAATATGGACAACTTCTTGAGACGGTAAAGAGGCAGGAGAAGGAAGAAGCAGATGAAGAAACTGTCAGGGAAGAAGATAAGGAAGACGCGAAAGAGGGGGGCGATGCTGCACACAATGGTGGTGGAGAACTGTCCGTTGATTTTGAGGCACTGCTTAATAAGAATGAGGATACTGTAGGCTGGGTGGAATTCGGAGCTGTAGCAATCAGTTATCCCATTGTTCAAGGGGAGGATAATAATACTTATTTAGACCGTACTTTTGAAGGACAGGCGAACCAGGCAGGTTGTATCTTTATAGCAGCAGAGAATAAAGGAGACTTCTCGGATTGGAATACCATCGTCTATGGACACAATCGAAAGGATGCCTCCATGTTCGGGAAGCTGCGCCAATATCTTCAGCAAGAGACAGTGGATGCCAACCCTTATGTGTGGATATATACTCCTGAGGGAATCTGCCGATATGAGATTTTTGCCGCTTATATGACGGAAGCGGACGGGGACACCTATCAGATATTCCCCCAAGGGGCAGAAGGTTTCGGCGCTTATCTGGAGAAGGCGGTCTCATCTTCGGAGATAGAGTCGGATATCATTCCAGAGGAAGGAAAGAGGGTGCTTACCTTCTCCACCTGCACGAGTAATGAACAACATAGGCTGGTAGTTCAAGCGGTAGAAAGTGAAGATGATAAATAATACCGTGGCCGTTTATGCGAGTGTTCATAAGGATACTTTATGAACCGACTAAAAATGTGGGGTATAAGGCGGACAGTTTCGGCTGTCCGCCTTTTGCCATGCCTTAAATTGCGGCTGGCAGCTCATCATCAAACATCATTTCATCATCCATTCCGTAGAAAACTTCCATGGATGGAATATCAAATTCCTCTTTGACATCGTTCAGCATTCCAATGTCACGGTAGTGAATCCAAATATCCTGCGGAGCAGTTCGGGAGTATTTCTTAGCCTTTTCACCCACCACTACTTTTGCAATGAACATTCGAAGCAGCTCTGGTGTCAGTTCGGTAAGGTTGGTGTATTTCTTTGCTTTTTCAATAAACCTGTCCACGCTGGTAAGGGAGTTCTTGAGCTTTTCCATTCTGGCTTCAGCCTTTGGCATGCGTTCGCGTAAGGCTTTCTGTTCTGCGGCATACTCGTTGGACAGCGTTCGGTAATGCTCATCCGGTATACGCCCCAGCACATTATCCTCGTACAGTCTTTTAAATAGTGTGGTAAGCTCTAAATCCCTTTTCCGCATAAGCTCCAGCTCTTTTTGCAGCGCGGTAATTTCTTTTCTCGTATCAGCAGTGTTTTTGCGGTTGATGCACTCCGCAAACAGCACTTCGTCCTGCCTTGCAAAGTGAGTGACACGCTTCAGGTCATCCAAAATCACCGCCGCAAGCTGGCTTTCCCGGATGTAATGGGCGGAGCAGGATTCCTTGCCATACTGCTTGTAGGTGGAGCAGGCGAAATTGTTTTTACTCTCGTCCATGGTGTGGGCACGGTGTAGCACCAAAGGCTTTCCGCAATCGGCGCAGAATACAAGTCCCGAGTAAGGGTTAGGGTTCTCCATGTTTTTTCTCGGACGCTTTTTGTGCTCTCGAACCGCATGGGCGATATCCCAAATTTCTTGATCGATGATGCTCTCATGGGTGTTTTCAAACCTTAACCATTCGGATTCTGGACGGATAATTTGCTTCTTGTTTTTGTAAGATGCGGTTGTATGCTTCATGCTAACTGTGTGTCCGAGATAGGTTTCATCGTTTAAGATATTGACAATGGAGTTATCTCTCCACCGGTAGGGTCTGGTGGTATCCAAATTTGTCAGAGTCACTCCGGTCTGATTAAAATAGTAGTTGCTTGGATTTACCACCTGTTCCTCGGTGAGCTGCCTTGCGATTTGCTTGGGGCCTCTGCCCTCGGCGCACAGCTTGAAAATGTGCTTGACCACTTCGGCGGCTTCCGGATCGGGAACAATCTGTTTGGGATTGCTCTCGTCTTTTTTGTACCCATAGGGCGGCCTTGTCCCAACCCGTTCCCCGCGTTCAGCCTGTGCTTTCTTTACCGACCGAATTTTTTTGCTGCAGTCTTTTGCATAAAAATCGTTAAATAAGTTTCGGAACGGAGCAAAGTCGTTATCGCCGTAGAGCGTGTCCACCGCATCATTGATGGCAATGAACCGGACATTGTGGTTGGGGAAGGTATGCTCCATGAGAAAGCCTGTTTGCAGATAATCCCTGCCGAGTCGGCTCATATCCTTGACAATCAAGGTTTCCACCTGTCCGCTTTCAATCAGCTCCATGATCTCATTCCACGAAGGACGGTTGAAGTTTGTTCCGCTGAAACCGTCATCGAACAAAAAACGAATGTTCTCGAAGCCCTTTTCTTCTGCGTACCTGGTGAGAATCAATCGCTGATTTTGGATGCTGTTGCTCTCACCCTCCCGGTCATCTTCTTGGCTCAGTCTGCCGTAGAGTATGGTATATTTTTCGTTGTTTGCCATCGTTAAAAATCCTCCTTCTTGTTGTGGCAAACTGAATACGGTAACCCAAGCATACCGCAACAGGTTCCACAAGTCTACTGAAATCAAGCGTTTTAAAGCGCTTTTTCGAGGTCGTTTTCAATCACTGAAAGCATCTTTTTTGTGGGGGTAGAGGCGCTTTTTACGGGAAACACAGAATGCACCCGGAACACTCTGTCCTCCACCACCATATCCCGTTCAATGGTATGGGAGGTTTCGTCTGTGTAAACAAAGCTGTCTGCAAAGGTGCGGTGAGAGGTACCCTCGCTGTCGCTTTGCCAAATGATATCGACGGTTTCATAGGCGCCGAGGATATTGGTTTTTAGATAATGCTGTGCTGCTAATTTCTCGTTTGTCATGTCGCATCTCCTTTACATCTTCATTTCAAAATCGTGTCCGCTGTGGTCATCTTCCTTTTGACCGACCGCTAATTTCTTCTTCCTGCCGGTATGCTGCGGAGGTTTAGTGGTGGCGTCATTTAGGGAAATAGGGTTGTCCAGCCGTTCCAAAGCGCGTCCCAGCTGAACCACACTGCCGCCAATGCCAGCAAGATTAAGGGAATGACTATCCACAGTGGCGTCCATGTCAGGTGCGGCAGCTGCATCTTCGGCAGAGAAAAAGACTTCTCTTTCTGTTTCCCAGCCTGTGACAACGTCTGCTGTATCTGCAGCAGGCTCTTGCTGATTTGCTCCAGCTCCGACCCCGCAGGTAGATTGTCCAGCTGTGTTTTGAGGCCGCGGTTCTGCTGCCGGAGAACTTTTACCTGCTCCTGCAGCTGGGTTATCCCATCCCAAATCAGCCCTTGATTGTAGAACAGATTGTCTAGCTTCTCCTGTGTCAGAGGACAAGACGGGCTGTTCTGCGATGGCTGCTGGGGAATCGGTTCGACTGGCTGAGAGCCTGCGTTCCGCTGCTTCAATTCTTCTAAGCTCAAATTCACGCTCCATCATCTCCTTCAAATAGCGGTTGTCATGGAGCTTGATATCCCAGCAGGACATGGTGTTTGGGCAGGTGTAGGTAATATATTTTCTGGTATCTGTCCATTTTACCGCGTAGCCTTGTCGCTCCATATTCTTAATAAAATCAGCTTTTGTGCCGCTGATTTTCATTGCAATATCAATCGCGTTCATCAATGAAAACTTCCAACTCTGCCCCTTGGCGGCGGCACGGTATTCCCGAGAGGCGAGGCTTTTCGATTTACCGCCGGTGTATGGCTCAAGGGTAGTCAGCCCATATTGCTTACATATTTGGTCTGAATATGACCGGAGCTTGAATAACGTTTTGGGACCTTGATGTAATTTCTTTCCTGTTTTAAAGCTGACCGAGTTGATAATAAAGTGGGAGTGTAGATGCTCGTTATCCACATGGGTGGCGATGACTACCTCATAATCGGGGTAATTATCCTCCGCAAATTTTATGGCTATCTCATGTGCGGTTTTGGGTGAGATGGTTTCGCCATCCTTAAAGGCTTGGTCGTAGTGATAGAACATCGTTTTATCAGTCTTTTTAAAGCTGTTTTTGGTTGCCATAAATTCTTGGAAGGCTGTTTCGGGACAGCAGTCCTTGCCGGAGATTAAGCGGATGCAGCCGGTCTTATCCGCATCGGCGGAATAGGTTTGGTAGTTGACGGTGTGGTCACAATTGAATTTCTCCGGTTCGATGCACACCTTGAAATCCTGCAAAATATATTCAATTTCATTTCGCATGGAGAAGGCATTTTGCTTTTTACAGGGGATGAAGTTAACCGTTGCCATTACCGGTTCACCTCGCAAAGTGCGGACAGCTTTTCATAAATACCGCTTAGCTTCGCCTTGGTTTCTGCAAGGTAAACGGCATCAATTTTCCCCATGTTGGCAAGGGCGGTAAGCTGATTGAGGTTTCTGCCGATGGCTTTCAGCTCGCTGATGAGCTCCTGAATCCCGTCTACCACAACGATTTCTTTATCTGTTATGGCTCGTTCTAAAAATTCTGTCATGGTAACCTTGCCACGCTTAGATTTTTGTTTCAGGGTTTTATAGGTGCTTTCGCTGATGCGAAAGGCAAAGGGCTTTTTCTTCAATGGCGTTTCTCCTTCCGATTTTCATTGCGCCAACGGCGCTCTATAAAGTGGGGTCCGGGGCTTCTGCCCCGAGCGAGCTGTGGCGGGCGTATAGCCCGACGCTCTGCTCGCCTCACCCAATGGGTGAGAAATCGCAGCCGAAACTCCTACGTTTTCTCTAAAATAAGTGCAAATCCAAAGCTGCTCGCAACGGTGGCTCAATTTGCGGGTTTATTCGGGTTAGGTGGAGTTATGCCATTCCACCGTCAATCTCGCCACACAGGGGCGAACAGGGGGCAACGGTGGCAAGATTACTGTTCTGTGACAGTGCGGACAGCAAAGACGGTAAATTTGGGGGGCGTGATGCTACCGTCATAGCAGAGAGTGAACTCTCGTCGCTCAAAAGTCCTGTTCTCGGAATAATGAATGCCATTTCTGCCCAGATGCTCCATGTGCTTAATGATTCTCTTCTTCAGAATTGCGGGGCTACAATCCAGATTCAATTTTTCTATCAGCTCGGTTGCCGTACCAGTGAAGCCACCTGCCGATTTTATAAAATCACAGAGAAGAAAAATTTCATCCGGTATGATCAGCTGCTCCATTTCAATCGGTTCCAGCAGCTCCCATACAAAATTATTTTTGTTGAACTCCAAGAACAGTTCCCGCCCCTCGATATCTCTGCCGGTGCAAATAAGCGTTGCGGTATTTTCCGTTCGCTTGTCTTTTTGCAGTACAAAGTTTGTATCAGCACCGCCTGCAATGCCGCTGGTTCCCGAAATCATATTGAGCGGATCAGCATCACTTGTTTTTCGAAGATGATGTATGAGCAGGATGGCAAGATGGTGACGGTCCGCAATTTGCTTCAGTGCGCTGATGTCATCATAATCGGAGGCATAGGGATTGACATTTGCGGAAACGGTTTTGCGAACCTTTTGCAGGGTGTCAATCACAATCAATCCTATGTCGGGATGCTCTTTGATAAAGCTTTCAATTTGGTTTTCCAGACCATGGCCGATAGTATCGCTCATAATGGCAAAGTGAAGTGTCGCCGGTGCTTCATCGGTAATTTCAAACAGCCTGCTTTGGATACGGGCGAAGCTGTCCTCTAAGCAGAGATACAGGACTTCGCTTTTTAGCGTTTCAAATTCCCATACCTTTTCACCCTTTGCCACCTGCAAGCAGATCCACAGGGCTAACCAGCTCTTGCCGATTTTTGGTGAGCCTGCAAGCACATGCAGTCCTTCGGGTAGCAGACCGCTGACAATAAATTTCAGCGGCTCCATGGGTGTGGTCATCAAGGTTTCCGCATCCATGGTTTCTAACTTTTTTGACATTTGCGATTCCTCCTCTTAATTCAATTTGCTTTGAGATATGCAATAAATCGAATGTTGAAAACTTCTATTCCTTGTGATACCATTGTCCTATATCCAGAAACAGAAATACACAGCGAATCGCAGAAACGCTGGTTTGAGGAAAATCGATTATTTGCGAGAGGAGTGCCTATGGAACAGTACCCACTGATTAAAATTTTCGAGGGAAGTGACAAGCTGATTTACTCCATGGCTTACGCCTATCCGGACAAGGTGACTCAGTACGCGCAAAAGTTTATTGGCAATGGGCTAATTGAATTTGTAGAAATGGATTTCGAAGAATACACAACACTGCTCACTGAAACGAAGTCCATTCCGCTCACTATGGCGAACTATCAGACAATCAGAAGCAAAATATTTGATGTTGCCGAAACTATTGCGGGCAAGCACCGCTATGTCTATTTCTTCTTGGTGGGCTTGCTGAACAACATTCTGAAAGAATCCATCTATGCCAAAGATGAATTTGAGGCCGCTTTGCTTAGACCTCTTACAACCTGTATAGAGGAATTGGAACACATTTTAGAACTGCAGGAGGTATGCACGAAAGCGGTTACCACCTGTTTAGATAGAGAAAGCCACTCGGACAAGGAAATGTCCCAGCGGCTTTGTGAATTTGTATCGGAGTACCCCGGCTTTGCCGAGGCTGTTGTGAAAATAAAATACGAGCTGCTGCCGAAGAAAAATGGCAAGGTGGATATGGATACGCTTAAGGATATCCATGATTGGAATCTGCGGGAAACAGATGAGCTTTTGGAAATCATGCACCAGGATGGCGAAGGCGTCAGTCTGATGCCATACTATCTGTTTGAATATTTGGATGAGATGCTCTATTTTGAGTTTACCGAGATGCTGAAAAATGCACGGTTTGTTAAGCGTTGCAAACTGTGTAGCCGCTATTTTGTGTTGACCGATAAGCGTAAACGGGATTTCTGTGATCGGCCATATAAAGGTGATCGCACCTGCAAGCAGGTTGGCGCAAAGCTATTTTATGATCAGGGTATGCAGGGAAACGATTATTTGCTCGCTTTCCTGACCGAGTACAACAAGGTGTACTCTCGCCGTTACCGTGCGGACGGTAAGTTGCCGGAAGAGTTTAGCGGCAAGGACATGTCCTCGGAGGAGTATGCCCGGTGGGCAAAGCTGGCACGGCAGGCTCGGAGCAATTATCTTGACGGGAAAATTACGGGCGAAGAAATGCTAGAGAAAATTAAGGTAGAATAATAGTTTATTAAAATTTGGAAGGAAATTATTTAGGATTCATATTCACTAAACAACCAAATACTACATAAAGCTACAATATAGATTGCTTTCATGCCTTATATGGCGTATCATTATCACATGATTACTCATATGCCTTTGAAAGAAAGCGAGGTGCTTGCCGTGCCAGAAAACAACATTCAAAACAGATGGATATCCCTGCAAGAGGTCTGCGATTATCTTGGCGTGAAGCGCCATACCATTATGCGATGGATTGAGCAGCGCGGTATGCCCGCATCCAAGGTGGGAAAGCTCTGGCGTTTCAAAACTGCCGACATTGACGAATGGGTTAAAAAGGGCGGAGCCTCCGATGAGCGGGAGGTTATAAAATGAACAGATTTAAGACTTTAAATGCCCGCAGGCTTTCCATTGCGGCGTTTTCATTTTCTTTTGCGTATCTGCTCTCCTTCTTGTTCGAGGGGCAGGTGCTGTACAGCCTGCTGGATCTGCGTGGAACAGACGCCGGCCGTTACATACTGACTGCAATTATCGCGCATTTCGCGGGGCTTTTTACCTGCGGCCTGTTTGTCAAGTCACAGACGGCCGCCAAAAGCATGATGCTCGGCGGCATGGGCTTATGCTTAGCCGCCACTGTCCCCTTCTTTTTTCCTCTCCCCACTCTATGGATGGGCGGACTGATTGTCAGCGGATACTTTAGCGGCTGCGCGGTGGCGGCATGGGGATTTTTTCTCAGGGCCTTTACTCCCAAGAACGAGCGCATTAAATCCTGTGCCGACGTTCTGATTTATTCCAATTTGCTGATGATTGCAGTCAACGTGGTGACCATGAACAGGTCAACCTTTATCGGCCTTGGCCTCTCTGTGCTTTGTCTTGTAATCGGTATGGTTTTCATTTGGATGCTGCCGTTGGAGCAGGAGAATGAGCAGAACAAAACATTTAAAAATAAGACGCATGGCGGCATTAAAAACCAGCTAATATTGCTGTGTCTTTTTGTCTTTATCATTACAATTAATTCCGGACTGATGTATCAGGTCATCAACCCCGCTTTTGAGCATCTGACGGGGCTGGTGAGCTGGTATTGGGCCGTGCCTTATATCGTGGCGCTCGCCATTATGCGCAACCTGCCTATGAAAGCAAAGCGTTCCAGAATTTTGTATATCGGGATGGCAATGATTATGGGAGCGTTCATCAGCTTTATGCTGCTGGGGCGAAATACCTCCGACTATCTGACTGTGGATACGCTGATGCTCGGTGCCTGCGGTATTTTCGACCTGTTTTGGTGGAGCATCCTCGGAGAAATGCTGGATTATAGCGATAACCCGGCACAAACCTTTGGCATCGGTCTTTCCGCCAATGTATTCGGCGTCCTTTGCGGAGGCGTCCTGGGAATGGCTGTGACATCCATTGGGCTTCCCAGTGCGGAGGTGGCGGTGATTGCCCTGACGGTGGTGTGTGTTACATTGGTTATGCTGCCGCCCCTCAACCACCAGCTTGTTCTATTGCTGAAAAGCCATGCTTACCTTGCCGCCTATGACAATATGAGCCAGTCACAGCAAACGGACATTGTACGGCAGGTCAAAACCCTTGATCCGCTGACCGTCCGGGAGCAAGAGGTATTGCAGCTAATCCTTTCAGGAAAATCCAACCGCGAAATTGCCGGGGCTTTGTTCATCAGTGAGAATACCGTTAAAACACACGCAAGAAGTATTTTTTCAAAATACGATGTTTCAAGCCGTGCGGAGCTCATCAGCACCCTGCTGAAGAACCAAACCGGCGAATGAACCATAAAATCGCATAAATACTGGATTTAACAGGCCTCTCACCCTTTTGGGTGAGGGGCTTTTTTCTGCAAAATCATCCTTTCGAACGATGCTTTTTGAGACATCCTTCCCTAAAATGAATACTGGAGGAGGGTTGGTGAAATGAAATTAATCCGCAAACGACGCAATGGATATGCCTTATTGTTCGCAGCCAATATTTGTTTGGCGGTGTGGCTCGGCATGGAATTCATGTTAGAAGTGGTTTTCGCCTTTGGAGCTATCAGCCTTATTTCTCTCCTGTTATTGGTGAGGCAGAGCCGTCTGCTCTATGACGCAACACTCATTTGGGATAATCGCATCCTTGCGGTGCCATCTGCTCTCATCTCCATGCCGGGCCGCCAAATGAAAAATGATGCAGAGGAAACCGTAGTGTCTACCTTTGGTATCCTCATCGGCAGCGAAATCTATCGCTGGGGTCTCGACGGGGTACATGGTGTGCGTCTGGGCACCGTTCAAATTGATAAGGAGCGGATGTACCTGATCTTTGGCGACAAGGATCAGACCATGCGGGTAGATTTGCTGCACGGAATGACTCAAAAGCAGGCGGTACTGGATGCCGCACAAAAGCTGTGGCATGAAACCGGCGTACGGGCAGACATCAGTGATTGGTAATGAAAGGGAGGAATCTGACATGAAAAAGATAGTATCCATTTTACTCGTGGCGGCGATGCTTTTGACCGGTCTTGCCGGATGCGGCGGTGGTGGCAGCAAAAGCGACGCGGCAACGCTTTCACCGGAGGCTACCAGCGTCACCCTGTCAAACGGCGTCAGCGTAGATCTGGGCGATTATGTCCTGGATGGTGAAGCGGAATTGACCGTAGCCAAGCAGTCTGTGGAAGAAAACAAGGATGAAGGATACAAGATAGAAGCCTACGACTTCAAGTTGGGCGAAATGTCCGAGCTTTCGGACTTCATCACCCTGCGTATCCCCTATGACACCGCATACTGCGAGGATGGGCAGGATCCGGCAAAATGCGTGGGTGCGAAGTACAGAAACGAAACCACTGGTGAGTGGGAAGATGTGTTGTTCGAGGTGGACACAGCTGCCAATGAGCTTATCGTCTACACCGACCATCTCTCCACCTTTGGTGCGTTCCATGTCAGAAATGAGGGTCAACGCAGCGCCTATATCACCGACATTTATGCAGATTTTACTGGCATCGACCAGCAGCAGGCGACGAAAGCGCTGCGAGAATATGTAGCGGGCGGCGGCGCGGACGGAGAGGAAGCGGCGGGCCTCGCGGCACGCCTTCTCACCGGCTATAACGGATTTTTGGGCGGCGTGGCCGGAGCAGCCGGAGAAACGGGCTTTGCCACTGACCTCACAGGTACGATCTTGAACATGGCCTCCGTCGGCAGCCCAACCTTTGACACAGCGCTGGCTGATTCCGCCTATAAAAAATTGAACAAGCTGGGCAAGGTGGCTGCTGCTGTGAAGATCGGCGCGGTGATGCTGAGTACAGAAAAGACAGACGCCGATACTCTCGGTTTGTATAAGGACACGGCGATGCTGGCGCTCTCCTATGCCGAATCCGCCGCATGGGGACTTGCCGCCAGCGGTCTGTTTATCTTTGACTACACAATAAGTAGTCTGTTTGAGCAGGGCTTGGCGATGAAGATGGATAAGATAGACGAGATCTATGTTTATTTCAACGACCAATTCTCCGGCACACTGGATGGGGGGAATGGCTGGAATGCCCGCAGCCTGAAGGATTGGCGGCAGGTGCTGATCGACATAGCCGAAACCAACCCAAACGAAGCCGACGCCAAGGCCGCCATAGAAGCGGAGATAGACCGCTATGCCCGCGTATTCTGGACGCTGGGCGATATGGAAAAAGCCGCTGTCGTTACGGATATTAAAGATAAGAGCGATAAAGGCTCTGTTACCATCCCCGACCCGACCCAAGCTGAGATCGAAACCTTGGTAGACGGTTATAAGGCACAGCTCTATGAACGCCTCTACCCGGTAACGCAGTCCGTCAGCGTGTATATGCAGCGCAAGGCCGAGGCTGCGTATCTGGCCGCACTGAACGAGGTCAAAGCGTTCTTTAACCAAACCATCACCTTCAACATCGTGGAGGACGTTCCCGATGGAGAGAAGTCGCAATATGACGGCTACGCTCTGCGCTTCGCTCCACTCTCCGAAAACGCGGTGAAGGAGAGCTGGATCGGTGCGATGAAAGGCACGGGCGGGGCTTCCACCAAGTTTACCCTGCTTGGCTATGTGCAGGCTGGTTGTCCCAAGGAACTGCAACTGTTCAAACCCGGCAGCGACCCCGAAAGCGACGAGCCGGAGCTGACGGTTGGCTTTAAGCTCTCCGCGCCGGTGACGGAGGTGAAACTTGGTGGACTGCCGCTGGAGGAGCTTTTGGGCACTTATTCTGCGACATTTACATCTGAAGGTGAAACCGCTACCTATAACTTTACTTTTATGTACTACGAGGGGCAATTAGTATTTATGCCGGAAGGTAAAGATTTTGGCACCGCTCTATTGATTTTGCCGGGGCCGTATGAATATGACCCGTCCACCGCTACGGCGACTTGTGAAGCGCCAGGTGAGTCTTTGTCTTTGTCTACTCATGTTAGATTCATTTCCGAGGAAGGCGCGGTTCGTTTTTCAAGCGACAATACTGTGGAAGATGTTAAGGAAGGGAGAACTTCAACAGTCTACGGCGAGGGAACCAAAATTGAATAGGGCAAGACTTGCCCTGTCCGAGATAAAGCGAATCAAGGAGGGCTGATGAAATTGAAGAAAGGCTTGATAGCCGCTCTTATTGCGGCCAATGTAATTATGCTGGTCGTCGGCGTTTTCACCATACCACCCAATTTGCGCTCAACGGCAGTCAAGAAATCTCCTGCGCCGAGGGCGGAGCAAACTTCGCCCGCCACACCATCGCCGGAGGAACAAACCCCGCCCACGACCACGGAAAGCGGAGGTGTTCCATCGCTGGAGGAAACAGGCGCGAGCTTATCCATCGAGAAACGCCCTGATTTGGAGGACTTTCTCTGGTATACGGAGGACGTGGCTTACGACGGAGTTCCCTCCGACGCAAATATCATCGACAATATCGACCCGCTGACCGGGGGCTGGAAAGCAATAATCATTTACGACCCCAATGACGAATACGACGCAGGCGCTATGGAGTTTCTCAACATCGCCCTTGCGGGTACGGCGGAGAGCCTGAGCCTCACCCTCGACTGGTATCAGATTTTTTGGGCCAATGAGGGCGAGAGCTTCGATGAAACAGATATGGAGGACGGCGTATTCAGCGGCAAGTGGGAAAACGGCGGTCTGTGGGCGTCCGGCGCGGGAACAATACGCCTGACGCAGTTTTATGAGAAAAACGGAAAACAATACGCCGTTGGCACAATGGATATGCCCGATGGGATACCGGCGCTTGTGGCGCTGGTGCGGCCATAAGGAGGTGCAGAGATGGGAAAATACTGTGTAAATTGCGGCAAGGAACTGCATACCGGCGCTCGCTTCTGCGCCAAATGCGGTGCGGCGGTGCTTGACGCGCCTGTGAATCCTGCTCCCGTGGCACAACCGAAGCCTGTGCCGCCTATGCAGCCGATAGCCGAGGCACAGCCTCAAAAAAGCGCCCCACCCGCTGTGTCGCCAAAACGAAAAAACGCCGCAGCACCGAAGAAAAATGGCGGACGCAATACGCTGTGCATTGTGTTGTCCGTCCTGCTCGTAATACAGATCGCGGCGGTGGCGCTCTACGGCTGGCCGGGATTTATGGTAGGCGGCGGGGTTAAGCGTCCTTCCGCACAGAAAAGCGACAGCTTTACCTTGCAGGAGGGGCAAACCGCAGTTTCAACCGACAGCGGCGTGATGGTTGATTTCGGCCCATATAACGCTATGGATGGAGAAAAGGTGTCGGTAAAGGAGTTGTCAGCCGACAGCAACAGCATAGAAGGCGGCACACGTACAGCCTATGATATTTCAGCCGGTGAACGCACCGAGTTTGACGGCCTTTTGACGATCATTCTGCCCTATGACGAAAGTGAAACCGACTCTGCTGATGAGGAAGGTTCCGTGCTGGCGGAGTATTACAACCCTGAAACAGGCGAATGGGAGCTTGTGGACTACACCGTAAACACCACCGACAACACCGTTAGCATCACCACCGACCACCTTTCGGAATACTGCACCGTCACACTGAAGGACGCCGGTTCACCCTATGCGCTGCTGTCTAAATTCAGCAGCAGACGCCTGGACGATGAAACTGCGATGGCGATCCTGCGAGAGTATGAACAGACTGGGCAGCCCGGCGAGGTGGGCAACAGTCTGCTCTGCGAGTTCTACGGACAGCTCTTGAACATTCCAAATCTTGGTGATGCTGAAGCGGGGCTGCTTCATGATGTCTTAGGTTGGACGGCCGACGTGTTTGAACTGGCGGAACAGGGCGTAGGCAACAAACAAATGGCAAGCGTTTGGGAAAAAAGTGGTTATATGCTGCTGGGACTCTCCGCCTTATCGCTGGGCGACACCATGATCGACGCATATAAAGGCAACGAGTCCGCCGAAACAGTGGCGGCGGAAGCGTATAAACTATCCTACAATGTGGGCGTGGCAGTGCTGGATTACAAAAGGATAACCACTGGCATGGTGCAGCTCTCCATGCTGGGCGTGATCGCCCTTGACTACTCTCTGAACAAGTTCATGGTCGCGGCCGACCAGACCTATAAGGACGCCCTGTTTAATGTGGTCATCGCTTATAACGAGGAGATACACCCGTGGACAGAGGCTGAATGGTACGCGAGAATCATGGGGCTGTACAAAACACGCGGCGACGACCCGGAGAAGTTCAACGCCGCTCTGCGCGGTATTATGGAGAATTACAGCTCCCGCTATTTCTACGACGACCCGGAGGAGCAGCTTGTAGCCACCAACGAGGCCGGACTGCACGCCTACACCACGGGGCTTCTTCCCGAAACAGACGCCGCCCGTGAGTATTGCATTGAGCAGTATATGGCCCGTTTGGGCGAAATGCTCCAGCCTGTGCTTTCGGACGTTACACAACGGGTTCGCTATGACTCTCTCAAGGCTTATGGCAAGAACGCCACGGAGCTGCGGCAGGCGCTCAACGCGCCGCTGGAGTTTAAAATCGTTGAGGAAATCTCCGACGGGGAAAAGAGCAAATACGCGGGCTGTATCATTGACATCTGCCGACCCGACGCTCTTGTAGACGAAAATTGGACGGCGGTTCTGGACAAGGACGGGCGTGCAGCCATAGATGCCACTATCCTTGGGTATATGCAAGCGGGCATCCCCACCCAGCTTCGCCTATGGAACAAGGGCGACGACGAGTTTGAGGATGAGTCGATGCTGACACAGACCTTCAAGGTGATGGAAAAGACCACGGTGATCTCGCTGGGCGGCATGAGGATAGACGCTGCATGGTTTGAGGGTTACTGGTCACAAGACCCAGATGATGATCCATATCTCGACGTAGCAATTAAAATACTGGACGAGAAAACCTGCGCTTTTTATGTAGGTATCATGTCCCGCTACACGGAGCTTGATGAGTCTAAGTATTATACCTGCAACTATGTGTTTGACCCGGTAGAGCATACTCTTGTCATTGAAAACTATAAGGATTTCCCCAATGGCGTTAAGCTGATTGCCTGTGACCAGTCACAAGGGCAGTACGGAGCTGACTTTATTCAGTTCCGAAAGGGAGAGGACTACCAATATTCAGCACTTGGGGATGTCATTCGCATGAAATAATCAACTGCAATAAAAATGTGACAAAGAAAGGAGCGTCCCGATGGCAAAGAAGAAAACGAGCAAAAACATCCCCCTGCCCATCCTCATCCTGATTTACGCCGTGCTGCTGTTTGCCATGTATTTGAGCCTCTCCACGCTGGCGCTGGCGATATGGGGTGATTCCGTCATGGGTACGGTGGACAGCTATGACAGCCGCCGGGATGATACGACCGCGCAGGAAAACCGCTCCCGCACCGTTTCCAAGGGCTATTGGTTTGTGGTAAACGGCAAGGAGTATCACGGCTATGTGATATATGGCAGTGACGAGGCGTGGACATCCTTGGATGAGGGCGAAACGCGCTCCGAGCGCATCCGTTACCTTGATGTTTTCCCCTATGTCAACAAGCCTGCCATGCTGTGCGAATTTGATGAGATGGGCGAAGTGGCAATTATTTACCACATCCTCGCTCCTATCGGTTATCTGCTTTTGCTGTTGCTTGTCATTCGCACAGCCGGACGCGGGAAAAAGAAGAAATTAGCGGCGAGGAAGCCCGCCGCGCCTCAAATAATTGAAGTAAGGAGTGATACGGATATGTTTTGTCGGGGCTGTGGAAACAAACTGACGGAGGGTGCGGCTTTCTGTTCGGCTTGCGGCGCAAAAACACAGGACAGCGCCCCCGGCGTGTGTACGGCCTGCGGCGCAAAGTTGCCGGAGGAGGCCGAATTTTGCATCGGTTGTGGAGCGGCAGTGAGTCCGGCAGTGCCGCAGCCGATGGAGCCGAGCCGGGCGGCAGCTCCCGCGCGCTCACAGGGCGGAACGGGGCTGGTCGGCTTTTCCGACAGGTATAACTGCCCTGAGATACTGGCCGCTGCGCAGAAAAATAAGAAATCCTCCATTGGCTGTATGTGGATATTGGTTTTTGTGCCGCTAATTGGCTTTCCCGTCGCCGGTCTGCTGATGGACGATTTCCCGTTTGGAGAATCCCTTGTCATCGGTGTTGGCATTGCTCTTGTCATGCTGGTCGTTAATCTGCTGGCGTTGCGAAAGACCAAGCAGCCCATGTGGGAGGGTGTGGTCGTCAATAAGTACAGCAAGGAAAAAAGCGAGCATAGGGGCGGCGAGGATGATAATTACAGAACCTATACGGAATATACCACAATCATCAACACCGACGCGGGCAAGAAAAAGATCATCGTGGAAAAAGACAGCGGACGGCATATGTACGATTATCTCTCCGTTGGCGACAGGGTGCGGTTTCATCCAAGATTCGGTACATACGAGAAATACGATAAATCCAAAGACCGAATCATCTATTGCAACGTCTGCTCCATGATGAACCCCATACAAAATGACCGCTGCAAGAGGTGCAATAACCTGTTATTCAAATAAGGAGGCTTTTCGTAATGGATAAATTTATTACCATGCTGGAGGCGGCGGAGTTTGCCGCCGCATTCTGCGGAAGCTGGAGCTTTGCCACATCCAATGATAGATACGATGTAAAAGGCTTGCTGGTGCTTGCTGAGACAAGCGACAGTGAAGACCCCATCGACGAGGACAGCTTTTATGTGGTTTCCCCCGCCGGTGCCATCGGCTTATGTGAGGACGGCGAGGACATCGACTGGCTGTTTCTGTCCAATAATGCACCGAATGAGGATTTGCCGCTCACATACCAAGCTGCCCCGCAGATAAGATTCTGCTCCAAATGCGGCGCTCCCGTCGTTCCAGCCGCACGTTTTTGCGGAAAGTGCGGCAATAGACTATGAGACATCTTTGAATAATACAGAAGAATTCTAAAATGTGGCATAATAGTTAAGACGAACAGGCAGTTTTACCTGCTGTCTGTTCGTCTTTTATATCATTCTTTTTTCCGTATTCAGTTTACCCTGACCCTCGGTTCACAAGTTGTCTTTATGGCTACTTGTATTTACGGCCACGGTATTATTTTTTTGCACACTCGCTTCGCTCGGCGCAGTATAATATTGTTAAAATATTATATAATTTAATAATTTCTCGAATAAACATGTAATTTGACGAAGGCTGGAGATAGAGGAAAGAGATAAGTAGTAAAAGTATAAAAAGCACACCTTATAATAAAAACGGATACTTTTTTGGCCTCTCTTTTTTGCTATGATGCAAAAAGGAGGGGTGTTTTCTTTTTTTATTTGGGTACAGAAATCGCCCTTATGAAATATTATAAGGAGGAATCGCAATGAGAAGGAAGGCAAACAGATGTAGCAGACGTGTATTTGCAGCCCTGTTGGCAGCGGTACTGACTATGCAGCCGATGGCAGCGGTACATGGCAGTGAACCGGCAAGTACCGCTGCTGTAGTACAGGAAGCGGCAGATGCCGAAGGGGGGACTGTATCGGAGAGCAGCAATGGGGAAGCGGGAAAGAGTGATGTGAATGAAACTACACCCGTAGATGCACAGCCGGAAGGCGGCAACACATCGAGTGAACTGTCAGAAAATACTGACATACCGGAGACACAACCAAAGGAGAGTGAAGTTCCGGGCGTATTGCCGGAAGAAGGTGAAGTACCGGATGCATCACCGGGAGAGAACGGAGCCGTGGATGGACAGCCGGGAGAAGAGGATGATTCTCTGAATGAAGAGCTCGAAAAGGATGAAGAGATAGATATTCCCTTAGAGGAAGACGGGCTGACAGATAAAAAGGAAACGATGGAGAATGGGGATGCATCCATCGAAACCTTTGCGGGGCTTCTGTCATCAGGGAAAGGGATAAATCTTGAGACGGCTAAGACAGAACTGTATGTAGGAAATGATTGGGCAGGGGCAAACGCGTCCCATACCGAGGAAGGGCAGAAGGTGACGATTCAGGCGGCTAACTATGGCTATAATGGCGAATGGGGACTGCAATATATGGTTATGGAACTGCCGGTTAAAAACAAGGTTACTTATAAAGTAGAGTTCGATATTATCTCTTCTGTCGATAAGAAAGTAGTAGTGAAGTTGGATGGTGAGGGATTCATTATGGAGACCATCGAGTTAAAGGCGAATGAATCCTACCATTATAACAAGGAAGTGGCCGCAGGGGAGTTTGCGGATAAAACATTGTATTTTGCTATGGGAGCGATGGGAGAAGCAGAAGCAAATCTTGCCGGTACTATGGAAATTGCAGATATTACACTGACTGAGAAGCTGGCACCTGCTCCGGCGGTAGAAATAGCAGTGAACCGGGAAGGCACTCAGATCTGTTTCCAGCAGGATGTTTCCGCAGATCGTGAATCTGCCAAAGTATTCTATGGAATATTCGACAATAAAGCGGCAGCAGAGGCGGCGGCAAGTGATCCGGACAAGGGAGCGCCTAATACCCTGGATATGGGGAAATTAACAAATGATAATTGGGAAGCGGTTGTGGAAGGGCTTAGCCTGAAGGGCGGACAAGCCATTGCCTACTATTTCCGGAATACAGATATAAGCAGTGCGGTGACAGATACAGAGCGGAAGATTTATGAGTTTGCGCCCTTTGTAGCGAAGGATTATAGCGTAGATAAATTGAACCGTGCCGATGAGGGATATAAGTTGATTTGGAACGATGAATTCGATGGTACGCAGTTGGATATGTCCAAGTGGTCCTTCCAGATCGGAACGAAAGATCCTAACGGCGGTCCGGATAACTGGGGAAATCAGGAGAAGCAGTATTATACAGATTCCAATCATGAATTGGCGGATGGTAAGTTGAAAATCACTGCGAAGAAAGAGAATAAGGAGGGGATGTCCTATACCTCCACTCGTATTCGCACCAAAACAGATGAAGGTGAGACTCTTTTCGCGACCAAGTACGGAAGGGTAGAGGCGAGAATGAAGCTGCCTGTGGGTGAAGGATTATGGCCGGCCTTCTGGATGCTTCCTGAGGATACTTCAATTTATGGTACGTGGGCTGCCTCGGGAGAAATTGATATTATGGAGGCAAGAGGACGTGTGCCGGGAGAAGTCGGCGGAGCCATACATTATGGATCGCAGTGGCCGAATAATATTTTCTCGGGTAAGAGTTATTCTTTTGATACGACAGAAACGGATATTAGCGGTTACCATCTCTACAGTCTGGATTGGGAACCGGGAAAACTTACATGGCTTGTAGACGATGTGCCATACTATACTACTTCCAACTTTTGGAGCAAAGGGGAAGGAAATGCCGAAAACTATACTTATGGAGCGCCTTTTGATGTTCCTTTTTACGTTGTTTTCAATCTGGCGGTGGGAGGAACCTATGATCAGGCGGCAGATCTTAGTAAGGCCAGCTTTCCGTCCAGCATGGAAGTTGACTATGTAAGAGTTTACCAGAAGGAAGCAGGCTATCAAGAGGACGGATTAGAACAGCCTGATATGGATAAGGACACAGAAGCCTTCAAAAGTGCGGCTTATCAGCCCAGGGGTGAGGACGGAGATTACCTTGGTGATAAGCAAATGTCCACCCTTAAGACAGTGACTGAGGTGAATCCTGAAGATACAGATTGGCAGTTCTTTGTAGGAAGTGACTTTGGGGGAGAGGCGACCTGTGGCGTAGAGGCAGTAAACGGCAGTAATATGGCAAAGATAGATATTACCAAGGGTGGAAGTCAGAATTATGCCATACAGCTAATCAAACATTTCCCGGCAGCGAGAGGTTATACTTATGAGATCAGCTTTGATGCCAAGGCGTCTGTGGCAAGGAATATTATAGTAAAACCGGCGGGAGATGCGGATAATGGATGGTCTGCATATGGAACGAATTATGATGCGGCATTGACCACCCAGATGCAGCACTTTACCCATCGATTTACTATGGATAAGGACTCTGATCCTACAGCACGTCTGGAATTCAATCTTGGGCTGAATACGGGAACTGTATGGATCGGTAATGTAACGGTTAAGCAGGTGGAGGTGGAGGTGAAGGATCCCACGGATATTCCCAAGATACCTCTTGCCGACGGCAATCAGATTTACAATGGAAGTTTCGATCAGGGAACAGGCCGATTAGGTTACTGGTATCTGCAGGATGCGACAGCACGTGTGGTATCTGCAGCATATAATCACAAAGCGGTTATTACCGCTACGGGAGAAAATCCCAGATTGTACCAGACAGGAATGGAGCTTTTGCAGTCCGACCAATATCGTTTTGAGATGGAGCTTAGCAGTGAAAAGGATACAAGTTTCCAGGTGGCCTTCGTCAGCAAGGATGAAAGCAAGACTTACATGAAGGAAAGCTTCGCCTATAAAGCAGCAGAGGGCATTAAGAAATATGAAGTAAACTTCGCGATTCCCAAGGGAGTGACAGATAAGGAAGGAAAGTTCCTTCTAACCTTGGAAAAGGGCAATACGGTTACCGTGGACAATATCCGCCTGACTCGTACGACCAAGAATAATGTAATCATCGACTATACCGGTGTAGATATGAAACCGGTCATATGGCCCTCTGCGGAATGGAAAGGGCATGATCAAAGCGATGGAGATCATAAGTTCACCAATCAAGATGGGCAACTAACCATTCAAGCGACAACGGCTGATATTAATTACCAGAGGATGCTGTTACACCCGGTATCGATTACTAAGGGAATTGACTATAAGCTTAAGTTCCAGGCTAAGTCCGATCTGGGAGATACCTATGAAATGTCGGTGCAAGAGGATAACACTTGGGCAGAGGCACTCCATGAAACCATCGATACCACGAAGGAATGGAAGGATTATGAGTTCACCTTTACTTCAAATATGACGAATGGAGGCAATCCGATTCTTCTGAAATATCTACTGTCCGGCAGAAATGTGGGTGAGGGTAACTTTTATCTGAGGAATGCAACGATGGAAGTTTTGGCAGCGGATAGCGGTTGCAAGGAGGTTCCGGCAGATGCGGTAAGCGCCGGAGGCCGATTGATAAAGGGGAAGGACTTCTCTATAAAGCTGAAGGAAGGGGAATGGAAGGAAGCGTTCCTGAAAGCAATCGAGGATGAGAAAGCAATAGTTATGATAAATTCGATGTCTTTGAATGCACGCATCGGCTTGGATAAGTGCTTGAACGCGGATAAGACTAGCTTTACAATACCTGCAGAATACCTGAGCCAAGCGGATAATTACCGCATAGAGATTGCAGTAGAAGGCTACACGAATCTGGTACTTCTGGTTAAGACAGCGACGGCAGGAGCGACGGTAGAAGTTGGAGCCGGGGCACCGAAGACAGAATTGGACAGCGGCGCAATCGACAGCCTCTTGACGGAGGAGGACCGTAAGGCTTTAGAGGCTGGTGAGGATATTCACATCACGCTGAATGTTGAACTGCTGAATAATCCTGCAGCAGCAGATGTGGAAGCGATTGCCGGTATTCTGAAGGGCAGGATAGTGGGACTCTATCTGAATATGGAACTGTTCAAGACAGCAGGTTCTGCGCAGCCGAAGCAGTTGAGGGAGCTGAGTCATAAGATTCGCGTAACGGTTATGATACCGGAAGCGCTTCGCAAGGCTAATCGTACTTTCTGGATCGTACGGGTGCACGATGGACAGGCGGTATTGCTTGAAGATTTGGATCAGAATCCGGATACTATACAGTTTGAGACGGATCAATTCTCTACTTATGCCATCGTCTATATGGATGCAGACAACAGTGATGGTGGAAATGGCGGAAATAGTGGAAATAATGGTAACAGTAACGGAGGTACGGGCGATGGCGGGACAAGCTCCGGAGGAAATGTTGACAACGGTCAGGCGAATGATACTGTGGCTAAGGCAACTGCCTTGGCAGTGGGCAGCGTTAAAACCGGAGATGATACACCGGTAATGCCTTATGTCATCCTTCTTGTTGTTGCGCTCGGCATAGTATTGGCAGTGGGCTATCCCCGTATGAAGAGGACCTTGGCGAACGCGACAGACACCGAGAGCACTAAGAGCACGGAAAACACAGAAAATTAATGAATGTAGAATACCCCGGTATTGCCGTAGAAGCAACACCGGGGTATTAAGAATCTTGGCTTTTGTGTTCAATTTTCTTGGTTTCAATACCTCGCCAGAAAGATTTGACCATCTAAGAAAAATCGTGCTATACTTACCTTATTATTAGCTACGGAGAGTGATGCGGTGGAAATCAAACGGACACTGAATGATGTACTCGTGAGGCTATTCCGGAATATCAACGATATCGAGGAACGGGCGATTCAAACGGAAGAATATAAAGGCGTTACTACAAATGACATGCATGTTATCGAAGCGATAGGCATAGGCTGCCCCAGAAATATGACGGCGGTAGCCAAGTCTCTGAGCGTCACAACAGGAACTCTGACCATAGCGGTGAACAGCTTGGTGAAGAAGGGCTTTGTGGATAGGGCGAGGAGTGAAGAAGACAGGCGTGTTGTTTTGGTGTCCTTATCCGAGAAGGGGAAGAAAGCGTATGAACACCATCAACGTTTTCATGAGGAAATGATAGATGCTGTTATCGCACAGCTTTCAGAAGAGGAAAAGGTAGTTTTAGAAAAGGCTCTTCGCAATTTAAATAATTTTTTCATTAATAAAAATAAGTGAAAATGAAAAGAATTAGTAAGAACAAGAAGAGTTATAGTAAAGATTTGTAAAAAAAAGATTAGTGTGAAAAATAAATTTTCACACACAAATTTGTGCCTGCAGCCCAAAGTATGCAGGTTATGGGAAAGGTATGGTTATTGTTATGAAATTTAAGGATATGCCTTATGAAAGAGTGAAATATGAAGAGGTGGAAAAAGAGTTCCAGCAGGTGATTGAGGAATTGAAACAGGCGAAAAGCGGAGAGGAGCAGTTCGAGGTTCATGAGAAGTTCTATGCTCTTTCCAATAGAATAGAGACGATGATGACGATTGCCCATATTCGATATGATATTGATACTGCCGATGAATTCTATAGCAAAGAAAAAGAATATTACGATGAAATTATGCCTAAGATTTCTAATTTGTTAGTGGAATACAGACAGGCCATGTATAATTCCCCTTTCCGCTCTTATTTGGAAGAGAAAATAGGACCGGTAGCGTTTAAAAATATTGAACTTGAAATCAAGTCCTTTGATGAAAAGCTGATTCCCCTTATGCAGGAAGAGAATGTACTCGTTACGAAATACAATAAATTAATCGCATCTGCAGCGATTGAATGGGAAGGTGAAAGTTTAAATCTTTCTTTGCTGCGCCCTTATCTGACCAATAGTGATCGTGAGATTCGGAAGAAAGCTTATGAGAAATTCAGCGCCTTTTTCTTATCTGTGGAAGAGGAACTGGATGATATTTTCGATAAGCTTGTGAAGAATAGAACGAAGCAAGCGGGCGAAATGGGTTATGAGAATTATATAGAACTCGGTTATTACCGCATGAGACGTAACTGTTATGACAAGGATATGGTGGAAAACTACAGGAATCAGGTGAAGGAATACTTCGTGCCATTTGCTGAGAAAATGCATGAGAGAAGAAAGAACCGCCTTGGGCTGGAGAAGCTTTCTTATATTGATGCAGGAGTATATTTCTTAAACGGCAATCCTGCGCCGATAGGTAATCCTGAGGAGATTATGCAGGCGGGACAGAAGATGTATTCTGAGATGTCTCCTGAGACGAAAGAATTTTTCGACTTTATGATGGAAAATGAGTTGTTCGATGTGCTCGGAAGAAAGACGAAGAAGGCCGGCGGCTATATGACATCACTTCCGGTATACGGAGCACCATTTATCTTCGCTAACTTCAATGGAACGAGCGATGATGTAGATGTCATCACTCATGAGTGCGGACATGCATTCCAAGGATATGTATCGGCGAAGGATCCGATACAAGAGCATTGGGATATTACGATGGAGACTGCAGAGATTCATTCGATGTCCATGGAGTTTTTTGCTGAGAAATGGATTGAACTTTTCTTCGGCGACAGATCACAGGATTATAGAAATATGCAGTTGGAAGATGCATCGGCCTTCATTCCTTACGGCTGTATGGTAGATGAATTCCAGCATATCGTGTATGAGAAGCCGGATATGACTCCGAAACAGAGACGTGATGCATGGTTGGAATTGGAGAAGGTGTACCGCCCTCATATGGATTATGAAAGTGATCCCTTTTTCTCTAAGGGTGGTTTCTGGCAGAAGCAGCAGCATATTTATAACTCTCCCTTCTATTATATTGACTACTGTCTGGCACAAACTTGTGCTTTCCAATATAAGGTGAAGATGGATGAGGATTATGCGAAGGCCTGGGAAAGTTATTTGAAGTTATGCCATTTGTCTGCGAAGGATTTCTATACAAATATGGTGAAAGAAGTTGGACTTAACAGCCCATTTGAAGATGGTTGCATTCGGGACATCATAGAGAAGTTGGAAAGTAAAATGGAATAGTGAAAGAATTATGAAAAAATATCATAAAGATTATGAATTCGATACGACGGCGAGTGAGAGTAACAATAAGGAAAGAAAATACCATTATACGGGAGATTATTATAGCTTTCCTATAGAAAGTATTGGAAAAAATAAAATTTTTATAAAAAATTTATTTTTTCTTATCGCTTATTTTCTACTTTTTATTTTGTCCGGATTGTTGAATAATGTAGGGAGCCGCAATTTTTTTATTGCGCTCCCATATGTATTTTTATTCTTGCCCATCGCATATTTATCAATGGGAACCTTTTCGGTTCTGCGGATGGAAGAGAAAATGGAGCGCGTGGTCTATGACAAGTCGCTCGGGAGAATGTATAGAAGTTGTATAGGAATTGTGGGAATTTCTCTCTATCTTTGGATAGCGGATGCAATTTGTTTTTTTATGCATTTTCGTAGGGGGACAGAGCTCATAATATTGGATGAAGTCGTATTTTTATTCGGTTTTATTGCCATATTTTGTACTTCTATTTTTCATAAGAAATACTTGCAAAATTTGAAGAAAAAGGTTATGATAGGCAAAGTATAACAATGAGGTTCCGTATGCAAACGGGACTTCTTTGTGTTTTTGGTATGATTTGCAAATTGTATACAAGGAGTAATCGTGCTAAAATAAAAAACAAAAAAAGGAGGAATAAATTTATGAAAAAGAGAATCATTTCTCTTATGCTTGCATCTGTGATGGTAATAAGCACCTTAGCAGCATGTGGATCCGGTAATGCAGGAACAGCCCCAGCGGAAGAAGCGGCTGTGGAAGAAACAGAAGCTACGGATGAAAGTGCAGCACAGACAGGCAGCGACACACCTTTAGTGGTAGGGTACCGTCCATTCAGCGAGAAGTTCAGCATGTTCTTCAGCGAATCGGCATATGACAAAGAAGTTGCATCCTTAACAGCGGCAATGTTGTTGGATGTTGACCGTGCAGGTGCGGCTGTGATGAATGGAATCGAGGGAGAGACCATTGAATACTCAGGAACAGATTATACTTATACGGGGGCTGCGGATCTTGACATTCAGCAGAATGACGATGATACAACAACATATAACTTTAAATTGCGTGAGGATATCACATTCAGCGATGGTGAACCTTTAACAGCAGATGACCTTATTTTCAGCTTATATGTGTTCTTAGATACCGCCTATGATGGATATGAGGTACTTAATACGCTTCCTATCGTAGGTCTTAAAAATTACCGGGCGAACTCTACGGCAGCAGACAGCGTAACAGCGGACGATGTAACGGCGTTTATAGAATCTATGCCGGAAGCATTGGCGACAGCTATCTCCGAGAACGTAATCGCTCCTATTCTGACAGCAGAAAAAGATTGGTGCACAGAGAATTTCGAGGCTCAGGGAGCTGCTTCGGCAGAAGAATTCTTCATAGCATGCTATAGCACAGACGAGACCTATGATGCAGCGGGCAAAGATTATGATACGATTGTCAGCGATGTAATCGCTATGTATGGCAATGATTATCAGACACTTGGCAGCAACTATGCAGGTGATGAGACATATTTCGAAGGAGATGTTATCTCTCTTGCAGAACAGCTTTTGATTGAAGAAAAAGTTGCAGCCGGTGAAGGCGAAGAAGTTCCGAACATCGTTGGTATTGAGAAGCTTGGCGATTACGAAGTGGCAGTAACACTCGATGGATTCGATGCATCAGCAGTTTATAAATTTGTAGAGTTCGGCATTTCTCCTCTTCATTATTATGGTGATGTGTCCTTATATGACTATGATAACAACCAGTTCGGTTTCCCCAGAGGAGACTTATCGATTGTTAAAGAAAAAGGAACAGTTCCGATGGGAGCAGGCCCTTATAAATTCATTAAATTTGAAAACAAGACCGTTTACTTTGAAGCAAACGAAAATTACTATAAAGGCGCTCCTAAGATTAAGAGTGTACAGTTTAAGGAGAGTGCTGAAGCCGATTTAATTCCCGGTGTACAGCAGGGAACTATCGATTTGACCGATCCCAGCGGAAGTAAGCAGGCATTCGAGCAGATCGGTGAGATCAACGGAACGGGCGAACTTAACGGCGATGCTATTATGACAAGCCGCGTGGATAACCTCGGATACGGATATATCGGTATTAATTCTGAGACAGTCAATGTAGGCGGCGAACCGGATTCTGAGCAGTCTAAGGACTTAAGAAAAGCAATTGCGACCGTTCTTTCGGTATACCGTGATGTAACGATCGATTCTTACTATGGCGATGCGGCAAGCGTAATTAACTATCCTATTTCCAATACATCATGGGCAGCACCTCAGAAGTCCGATGAAGGCTATCAGGTAGCTTATTCTACCGATGTAGAAGGCAATGCAATCTATACAGACTCTATGAGTGCAGATGATAAATATGCAGCGGCGCTTGAAGCTTCTCTCGGATACTTTGAAGCAGCAGGCTATACGGTAGCAGATGGTAAATTAACAGCAGCTCCGGAAGGTGCGAGATTAACTTATGAAATTATCATTCCGGCTGACGGACAGGGTAACCACCCGAGCTTTGCAATTCTTACGGATGCAAAGGCGGCGTTTGAGACAATTGGATTTACTCTGGAGATTAACGACCCGACAGATTCCAATGTCCTTTGGGATAAGCTGAATGCAGGTACACAGGATCTTTGGACTGCTGCATGGCAGGCAACTCCGGACCCGGATATGTATCAGACATATCATAGCGAAAGTGCTTCTAGTAACTACTATCATATTGCGGATCCTGATTTGGATGCATATATTATGGATGCGAGAACCAGTGCAGATACCGGATACCGTAAATCTGTTTACAAAGAGTGCTTGAATATCATTATGGATTGGGCGGTAGAAATTCCTGTATATCAGAGACAGAACTGCATCATCTATAGTGCGGAACGTATCAATACAGATAGCTTTACACCGGATGTAACCACATTCTACAAATGGTGGAAAGAAATTGAAAAGTTAGAAATGAAATAAGAAGTAAGAGATAAGAAATATCTACTCTGAGCCCGCTGGGTATTGGCGGGCTCAGTTTATGAGAAGGTTTTTGAATTTATTGATTTATCGATTTAAAGTGGTGGGGCGCGGTTATCTTTTATAAAAATTGCGGCAAAAACATGATGAAAATAAACATGGCGATAAGGAAGAAAATCAAAAATATAAAGATCAAAAAATAAAATAATTTAAATATGAAAATCAAAGCGTTTTAAGTTTTATTAAAATGTTTTTATAAATATAAGAAATATAAGTTAGGGGTATCATTTACAGCAGATACTAATCAGAATGCAAGTAGGATAAAAGAAAGTTGGAGGTTTGGAATGAAGAAATTTTTAGTCAGAAGACTTTTACTCAGTATCGTTATACTGTTTTTTGTTTCTTTCATCATTTATTCCATAGAACGTTGCCTGCCCACTTCCTATGTGGAAGGAAAAGCGAGACAAATGTCGGAAAAGGCTGGAGCAAAACCTTACGAAGAGCTGTTGGAACAGTTGACAAGCGCTTATGGATTGGATGGGAATATGCTGCAGGGATATGCTAAGTGGCTCAGCCATGCGGTACAGGGTGAATTCGGGGATTCCTGGGTATGGAATAAACCGGTAACCGAGAAGTTCAAGGGTGTAATATGGTATTCCTTTGCTATGTCGGGAATCGCCTTTATTTTTCAAGTGGTAATAGCCATTCCCCTCGGTATTATATCGGCGAGAAAGCAGTATAGCAGGACAGACTATGCGGTGACGGTATTTGCACTTATCGGTATATCGCTGCCTACTTTCTTTATTGCCACTTTGTTAAAATGGGTATTCTCCATTAATCTGGGATGGTTTGACTTATATGGAATTGTAGGGCGTATGCATGAACAGCTTTCATCTTTTGGAAAGATTTTGGATATGGGAAAGCATTTAATACTTCCGGTCACCACTCTTACAGTAGTAAGTCTCGGTAATTTGATGCGTTATACACGTACGAACATGTTGGAAGTTCTTAGCTCCGACTATATCCGTACAGCGCGTGCGAAAGGTCTGTCTGAAAATAAAGTCATTAATTATCATGCTTTTCGCAATATTCTCATCCCGCTTGTAACTCTCCTTGGAAGTATGATTCCTTCTTTGTTTGGCGGAGCGATGATTACAGAGACTCTGTTCCAGATTCCGGGAATTGGTTATACCTCTTATCTGAGTCTGACGCAGGGAGATATTCCGTTTACCATGTTCTATATGGTATTCCTTGCAATATTAACACTGGTGGGAACTTTGATTGCAGATATTTTATATGCAGTGGTTGACCCCAGAGTAAGAGTAAACTAGGAGGAGGGCTGAAATGGGCGAAGATAACAATATCAAGGATAATAATATCCAGGATAGCAATATCCTTGATAAAGATGTACAAAAAGAACTAACACAAAATGAGCATGTCAGCACCTCTGTGGCGCTCGATGATGAACAGCGTGTTAAGGTATTATCTCCCAGCGCGCTCGTAGCAAAGCGTTTTTTAAGAAATAGGTTGGCCATGATAGGTCTAATCATACTCGTGACAATGTTTATATTTTCTTTTCTTGGCGGAATGCTTACTCCCTATGGAGAGTCTGAGGTATTTAGGAAAAGAGATGTTATATTAAAAGATTATGCTTTAATGTCGCAAAATAAAGATTTCTTGTATACTAATGCGGAAGGTAAGAATTTTCCTTCTATTGCAGGCGCTAAGATGATTCTTGCGATTAACGATGGGAAGACTACGTTTGAGTCCAAGGATGTGATCTATTCTCTTATTGAGGAGGATAAAGATCTCTATCAGATTACGGAGCTTACTCCTGTTGCCAATGTGCTTACGATGAAGGGGAAGAGTAGTTTTACTCCTGCAGAGGAAGGCGGAAGTGTACCCGGAGCAGTGAAGAATGGTTATGAAGCGGCTCTTGCAGCCGGTGAAGACAGTTTTGAGATAGAAGGCACCCTTTATTACATTGTAAAGGAAGGAAAGCAGAGTGCAATTTCTGTTATGGACAGAACGGCTCTTGCAAGCAAAAAGGTGTTCAGCGCAGCCGGTGGAGTAGAGCTTTCCTACGATTTTAAATTAAATGCGGAAAAGGCATTTAATGCGAAATCTTCTTCCTTTACAGTGGATGGCAGCACGTATGAGTTGGAAGTGGAAGAAAATACAGGCTTTATTAGTTTGGACGGGGAAGAATATGCGATTCTTTCTACTTATGCGGTCCGACCGGTAGGAAATGAAGCACTTTCCCTTCATTTCATTCAGGTGGTACAGGAGGCAGTGCTTGCTAAAGATACGAATATCGAATATGCACTGGATGATGGGAGCACTATAGATTATAAGATAGAAGTAAAAGGAAATGAATATAAGATTCGTTCTGAGCAGATTACTCAGCTTAACGATTCCTTCGCAGAGCCTAATGAGGAACATTTATTAGGAACCGATGGAAACGGTATGGACGTGCTTACGAGATTGATGTATGGCGGACGTATCTCGTTGATGATTGGCTTCGTGGCGATTGCCATTGAAATTTTAATTGGTATCGTAGTCGGAGGTATCGCAGGATATTTTGGAAAATGGATGGATACTATCCTTATGCGTGTGGTAGATATCGTTATTTGTATTCCGGCAATGCCCTTATATATTATCGTAGGTTCTATTATGGACTATTACAGGATAGATCCGAGAATACGTATTTACCTTCTCTGTGCAATTCTCGGTCTGGTCAATTGGCCGCCGATCGCCAGAATGGTACGCGGACAGATACTTTCATTTAGAGAGCAGGAATTTATGACGGCGACGGAAGCAACAGGTATCCGTGTGTCGAGAAGAATTTTCAAGCATTTAATCCCCAACGTAATTCCTAATCTTATCGTTATTGCGACGATGGGACTTGGAGAAGTTATTCTTATGGAGGCAACCTTGAGTTTCCTCGGAATCGGCGTTAAGTTCCCTTATGCTTCCTGGGGGAATATTATTAGTTCCGTAAATGATATCTTCGTTATGACCAACTATTGGTTCGTATGGATTCCGGCCGGATTACTCATTTTAATTACAGTGCTTGGATTTAACTTTGTAGGTGACGGTCTGCGCGATGCGTTTGACCCGAAGATGAAAAGGTAGGTGAGGCAGATGAACTTTTTTAAAAAAGAGCGTACAAAAGATGCAAACTATATCTCTGCCAAAGAATCCCGAGCAATATCGAAGGAAAATAAAAGAATCACAGATGAGATAGAGAAGAAACGCAAGAGAAAACATATTCCGGAAGAGGAATATGTGACCCAAATGAAAAATCCTGAAAATGTTGTGGAATTTGATGATGTTCACACATATTTTTTCACCGATATCGGAACGGTAAAGTCTGTGGATGGGGTGTCTTTCGAGGTTCCCCAAGGTAAGACGGTAGGTATAGTAGGGGAATCCGGCTGTGGTAAGTCGGTAACCAGCCTTTCTCTGATGCAGTTAGTACAGCGTCCGCAAGGACAGACTGTTAAGGGAGAGATTCGTTTTAACACGGGAGAGCGGGCGATCAATGTAGTCAATGCTCCTATGGAGACGATGCAGAAGTTGCGTGGCAATTATATGTCCATGATTTTTCAGGAACCGATGACAACTTTGAACCCGGTATTCCGTATTGGTAATCAGGTGGATGAAGTAACTGCCTTGCATAACTCACAGATGAGTAAGGAAGAAGTAAAAGCACGTACGATAGAGATGCTGGAGCTGGTGGGAATTGCCAACAGTGAAGGTGTATATAATATGTATCCTCATGAGCTTTCCGGCGGTATGCGTCAGAGAGTATGTATTGCCATGGGGCTTGCATGTAACCCGAGACTTATTATTGCAGATGAACCGACGACGGCGTTGGATGTTACGATACAAGCACAGATTCTCGATTTGCTGCGCGGATTGAAAGATAAAATCAACTCCAGTATTATGTTGATCACGCATGATCTCGGCGTTATTGCTGAGATGGCAGATTATGTAGTCGTTATGTATGCAGGACGCGTAGTGGAAAAGGGAACGGTGCAGGAGATATTCAAGAATCCTAAGCATCCTTACACGATAGGTCTGATGGCATCGAAGCCGGTAGTGGGCAAGGAAATCGACCGCCTTTATAGTATTCCGGGCAAAGTACCGAATCCGGTCAATATGCCCGATTACTGCTATTTCAGAGACCGTTGCGAGAAATGTATAGAAAAGTGCCAGGGAAAATATCCTGAACAGCTCACGGTAAGTCCTACGCATTCGGTAAATTGTTACCTTTATGAAGAGGAAGCGAAGGTTTATCAAGCAGAGGCAGGTAAAAATGCTAACAAGACGAAGGAGGTAAAATAAGAATGAATGAACCTCTGAAGCATAAGGAAGAAAATATATTAGAAGTATCCCATTTGAAAAAGTATTTTCCCATTAAGGATGGTGTTTTTTCCCGGGAAGTAGGACAAGTCAAAGCCGTGGATGATGTCTCTTTTTCCATTAAAAGAGGAACGACCATGGGACTCGTTGGTGAGTCCGGGTGTGGGAAGTCGACGACAGGGCGAACTATTTTGCGACTGATCGACAAGACAGATGGACAGGTTCTGTTTAACGGCAAGGATGTAAATGCATTAAACAAGAGAGAACTGCGTTCCCTCCGCCCTAAAATGCAAATCATTTTCCAGGATCCTTATTCCAGCCTATCCCCCAGACTTCCGGTCGGTGAGATTATCGGGGAGGCTGTAAGAGAGCACAATCTTGTGCCGAAGAATGAATTAGATGATCATGTAACGAGGATTATGGCAGCCTGTGGTCTGCAGACTTATCATAAGGACCGTTACCCTCATGAATTTTCAGGAGGTCAGCGCCAGAGAATTTGTATAGCTAGAGCATTGGCATTGAATCCTGAATTCATCGTTTGTGATGAGCCGGTATCCGCTTTGGACGTATCTATCCAGGCGCAGATCATTAACTTGTTGAAGGATCTGCAAGAAGAGTTCGGGTTAACTTATTTATTTATTTCCCATGATTTATCGGTAGTTGAGCATATTTCTGATACGGTAGGAGTTATGTATCTGGGAAGTATTGTGGAGACAGGATCTACAGAGGATATCTTCGCGAATCCTCTCCATCCTTATACGAAGGCATTGTTCAGTGCAATTCCTGTTCCTGATCCGGAAGCGAAGATAAACCGTATTGTTCTTGAGGGAAGTATTCCTTCCCCGGCTAATCCGCCCTCCGGCTGTAAGTTCCACACAAGATGTAAGGAATGTATGGAAATTTGCAAGACGCAAGAACCGGCAACAATCGATATGGGGAACGGCCATATGGTAAAATGTCACCTCTATCACTAATAAATAGCAATAGCAGGTAAATTCAAAATTATGAGTAAAAAGAAAAAGGATGATTTAGAACAGTATGAAAATATTACTGTTGCGAATATGAACGTGGAAGGCATGCCCTGGTATACAAAGGATGCAGGAGAACGCATGACTTCCGGCAAGCCGGAAGAGTCTGCGGATTCCCCTGCCAGGGAAGAACTTACGCCGAAAGAGACAAGGCACCTCATTGCGAACGCGGTTGTGGCAGCCCTCCTTGTGGGCGGTGTATTTCTTCTCGCCATTTTTCTTTTTCTTTTATTCTGTGTCTATGTTTGGTTCTGAGGCTCTTGTTGAAGTTGCAGACGTAGGTTGGTAAAGTCGGCAGGGCCATTTTCCAGATAGAAACGATGGAAGCGATAATCACTGTAGGTATCTCCCCACAGTCTTTGCGCTTCCTTTTTTAATTCCAGAATCTCTAAGTAACCGAGGTAATATTTCAGATAAGTACCCGGTTCTTCTACAATATATTCATAGATGGCTCGGGTGGTATCGACGTCGCTGATTCCCACGGAGGAAAGCATCTTATGCACTTGTTTATAATTGGCACCTTCATAATGAATAGCGATATCCAATAAGGAATAAAGACAGAGTTGTATCTGACGATCTAGTTTGTAGGATTCATAAAGCGCTTCTGCTTTGGAATTTTGTTCTTTCATAAGTTCCTTTGCATAATCGTAGGCTTTAAGCTCCACATACATTGCCCAGCCTTCCACATATCCCCCATAGGATAAGAGAGACCGAATCGGATTGGTATCGGTTTTATTAAAGTATAGCTGCATATAGACAGTCTGGTAGAGATGACCGGGATAACCTTCGTGAGCAAGGGTTGTGTAAAGCTCTACACCCTGAGGATTGTGCTTCTGGTTGATATAGATAACATTTTCGCGAATATCATCCAAAGGTGGTGTCAGATAAAAGGCAGGGCTGCAGTATTCCTCTAAGTTTTTGGAAATGGATTTTACAGTACAAGCGGGCAGTGCCTTATCTTGTGAAACGGTAGACAGACCGGGAAAGTCCTCGGCCAT